>CAZIYW010000102.1:0-19344 GCA_964543525.1 uncultured Fibrobacterota bacterium
TAACACGAAAAATAATTCGAAAAAAGTACATCGCTAAAGCGCGGAAAGTAAGATAGTAATATTTTTTTTCAGCCAATTCCCATCATTTAAATAAAGATATCTTTTCACTGATACGCATACCATTAACACTGTCTATTTTCAAAACAAAAACACCATTAGCGGCAAGATATTTATGTATTGGTATTACAGATGAGGATCCTCTGACAGTCGTGGTAACGAGCTCTTTACCGCTGCAGTTATATATTGACACAGTGGCCGGGCCTTTTATTGCAGAAATATTTAAATAAATCTTACCGTTTTTATTGAAAACCATACTTATACAATTTTCTTTTTTTATACACTTTTCAACAGGTGTAATTATATCCTCCGGCGGCCACCAGTTTCCGGAAATAGCAAGCATACACAACAGTTTAATAATGTCATTATAATAACCGCTGTTCCAGTCGGTAATAAGGTCCCATCCCTTATTCAAATATTCCTGATGTGCGGTATCAACAATACATGCAGTAATAAATGGCGCGGTAAACGCAAGGAATCTATCCTGTCTGATTTCTCCACCTTTGAGAAAATATCCGGCAACAATGCTGTCGGGTTTATTATCAGTTCTCTCTTTTAACCAGAGTAACAGGTTATGCATCCATTCTTTTGATTTCTCATTCTTATAATGCAAGTAATCGCAGGTTATTCTCATCGGGACTCTGCAGGCATTACTGTGATATTCATCCGTCTCCTTGTGTTCATCAAGAAAGTATTCCGGCGCCGGTTCAACCTCCTTTTTTACCACAAAGTCAGATATTAAATAGGTTTCTGGTGAGTATTTATTTATAAACGATGTTGCCATCCGATACACTTCGTTTTTCACATCCAACCATACCGAATTATCGGTTGCAGTGTAAAATGCCTGAAAATGACCAGTCATCCAGTCGGACGGACGTGATTGATACTCTGAATACTCATCCCAGCTACCCAATAGCGTCCTTTTGCTTATTGGCGAAACATCATACTTAAGAAGACCGTTTTCAATCATGCTTTTTGCTTCTTCAAGATAATCAATATCTCCATCCGACCCCCACTGATAGTGCGCAAGCAGCAGTGCATAAGCCATATCAAGGTCTCCGTCAGTTGCAGTACTTGACGTTTGTTGTGTTTCACCACCAGCGCCGTCACTGAGCACTTCCCATGTCATTAATGCATCGGAGACTTCGCAGGGATGGTCCTTGAAAAAGTAGAACATCCCGTCAAATATGCTCTGTGCATCCTTATCGCCAGAATTCTGGTCACCTGCCATCAGTGCAAAAATCACCATGCCAAAACCATGTGCCTCGGAACAGGTCACGGTTTCACCGGTTCCTCCCGTAACAGTGTCAGCCTCAATATAATACCCATTTGGTGTGCTTCCTGCGGCTTTGAGATATTTAGCCTTCCAGTACAAATAGGTCTGGTAGACATCGGAATTCATTTGTTCCTGCGTTATGTGGTCTGGTTTAATACAGTGCGGGTAGTCAATGCTCTGGGGAAATTTTCTGTTCTGCGCATACACAGAAATGATAAAAAAGAGGATAAAGAAAATAATTTTCTGCATGGTTCGTGTCCTTTTATGTAAAAGTGCTTTTAAGTTGTCCGCGAATTCTTCATGTAGTCTCTATTATACAATATAATCACTCTCTAAAAGCAGTGCCTGAAGAAACTGACTAAAAAGAGTAATAGATTCTGGATATCCGGAATCATATCCAATTCGGTTTTTAATCAAACATTTCCCTCATCCGCCTTAGATAGGGGAAGGATGGGTTAGGGGCAGGATAATCCCTTTTCCTCAAGAATTATCTGCGTAGTATAGATGTTTTAGATACATTAATATGTGGAATAGGAAGATAACGTCACTACTATTATACGCCACGCCTACTCAATTTGACTATTTAGGAAAAGTCTACATTTTATATGAAAGGGGGAACGATTATGGGGGATAATGTATCGAGACGGGATTTTTTAAAAACGACCTCTATTTCTGCTGCGGGAATCAGTGCTATGTCGGTTAAGCAGTTGTCTGCTGCATTTGGGCCTGCTCAGGACAAATCAAAGGTTGTTATTGCCACGGATGAAGATTGTATTCAGGGTAACCAGGTTAATGAAGATCGTGTGCAGGATATGGTAGATTATACCATTATGACCCTTACGGGAATTGCTGATAAAGCTGCGGCGTATGAGTCTCTGTTTCCCGATGGTGTCACAACTTCCACCAAGATACTAATTAAATATAACAATTCCCGCACACAATCATCACTGTCCCAGACGAAAGTAATTAACGCTTTTATTAATGGGCTTACTTACATGGTAAACGGGAGCTTTCCATCATCTAATGTAACAAAGATGGGGAGGCAGAGTGACAGCGGGAACTCTTCCAATGAAACGTTTCAATGTGGGAATAATACATACTCTGTCGGGCAAAAGTGGATTGATTGTGATTATTTTATAAATTTACCGTCTGCATGGAATATTTCCTATACCGGTGTTACCATGGCGTTAAAAGGTATGATGCCTGCTGTGACCGGAAGTTTGAGTGGTATGCATAATTATTTTACCAGTGGAACAAGTCCGGCATTGTCACTTGTCAGCAAACAGGAAACATTTAAAACAAAACAGGTTCTTGTCCTGCTGGATGCAATATCCATATGCCCATCCAGTAATAATGTAACAACCGGTTATAAAATTGTGGCGAGCAAAGATATGGTTGCCTGCGATTATCAGGGTATGCTTATTCTCAAGGAAAATGGTTTGTCATCAAGTAACGAAACTACAGCTCTTAAAGTTTTAGAGCTTGCAGCAGAGCATGACCTTGGAACAGATGATCCCAATGAAATGGAAGTTATTAATATAGGGCCACCGTGGACCACAGAGATAATTACCAATGGAAATGGTAAAGTAAACCTGAAAGATTTTCCGGTTACAAATCAGCCAATGGGTACTGTTTTCAACCATCCCGGCGGTCCGGCTGCCGTTACTATTTATGATATGCAGGGCCGCAGAGTCTGGGCGGCAAGAAGCTCTGAGCGGAGAATCGTCTGGAATTATAGCAACCTGCATGGCCGCAGGGTTTCTTCCGGCATGTATCTGTATCAGATGAGAAAGGGTGACATGAGAGTTCAGGGTAAAATTGCAGTGAAATAGAGAAATATTTTTAATACCTGCAAATATGACTAAAGGACTGTTTTGGAAGAAAGCAGTCCTTTTTTAGAAAACATAAAGAGAATTACTCCGGGAGATTATGGTAAGACAAATTTTTTGCTGTAGAAGCCATTCTTCAGGTGTACAACAGCAAAATAGGTTCCTGCGGAAACTCTAAGCCCCCGGTAATTATAGCCATACCATATAACGGTACGTTCGTTGCTGTTGTTAACTTCCTTTACCGTTATCCTGTTAATAAAGGTACCTCTGAGATTGTACAGTAATATATCAGATATTTCAGGATTGCCTTTCAAAAAAGAACTGCTTTTTATCCTGAAAATGACACGCCCGGCCACTGGGATTATTGAAAAACAGAGGTTTCTGAGAGGTGATTTTGAATTGGTAAAAAGTATCGGTGTGGTTATTTTCTGGTCTATATAGGTTGCAAAATTGATAAGAACCTGTTTATACATCGGATTTTTACTGAATGTGGTTAAACGGATGAAATAACTTTTACTGGTCATTTCAATGAATGTACTCACCAGGTTGGTATCCATACGGGCAGTATCCCCGAGGTTCTGTAAAATTTCATACTCGACTCCCACAACACCCATAGTATCAAAAAGGGCCAATGCATTTTGCCGGGTCGCCTGGTCATAAATTTCTATACAGGTGGCAACTGTGTCATCAGCAGTTATATTTACCGTATCAATGTACCCTTTAAATGCCCCCCGTATCCACCCAAGTATGATATAATCATACCCCGGACCATCAATGAATAAATAGAGATCATCGGTATCATTGGCAATGCCTTCAACACATCCGCTGTTGGTATCACCTATCCAGCCGGCGATTTCATTGTCCCTGGGTAAGAGGTCTATGGGCGATGCCGTTGAACTGGATACTACAGTAATGCAACAAATAAAAACGAGATAAAAAGGATGTACTTTCATGTTAAAATCCTTGGAGAGAATAGTTATTAATTGGAATTTGGTGTTTGATAGTTGTGATTTTAATGTTTCCCCTACCTATAATTTACCCAATATCCAGCCAATACTTAAATAAATTCTTGTCTGATAACTACTATTATTAATTGAGTGAGTACATATGGTAAAAAATGACCTTTTTTGTTATAAAAGAGCCAAGAGCCGTAATATAGTTCTGTACTTTTAAAATGCTTGCCTCGATACAACTTCTGGTCACATTTCGATAAACTCAATGCAACGCCCGGCAAGCGCTAATCCACCACTGCTCATCGAGTAATCCAATTGGGATGTACCGGGATGAGCAATTATATCAACCAATCCCTCTTAAATGATTGCAAATAGTATTGTTATTAACCCACTCTAATAGACAATATATTTAATCGTTTAATTAACTAAGCAAAAAATAATTACCACTTTTACAAAAAAATGCTTATATTTATAGAAAAGTGGGGAAATAATTCTATGATATCAATTTTCGATTATACAGATTACAGACTATTTTTAAGAGATTTCTACGAAGCAAAGAAAGGGCAGGATCCTGCTGTTACCCACCGCTCTATTGCTGAGAAAGTCGGCTTCAAATCCTCAGGGTTTTTCACCCAGATACTTCAGGGAAAAAGTAATATTTCAGAGGAAATGGCTGATAATTTCGCCTCATTCTGCAAATTCAGGAAGCAGGAGCGGGCATTCTTTAAAACTATGGTAGCATTCAACCAGGCACGAAAGCATGCCGAGAAAAAACTATACTTTGAGAAAATGATCAGGTATAATAAAGGGAAGGTTGCTGAAGTCGATGCTGCCCAGTATGAATTCTATGACAAATGGTACTATACCGTAGTGCGCGAGATGCTTGCACTGGTACCGGTAAAAGACGACTATGCTCATCATGTGAAACTCGCCAGATTGATTACACCGCAGATTAAACCGATACAGGTGAAAAAAGCACTGCGGATTCTTGAGAAGCTGCATTTCATTACAAAAGATAAAAACGGTTTTTATTCACGGGTTGACCGGGTCATTTCTACCGGTTATGATGCGAAGTCTGTTGCAATAACCAATTTTGCACTCTCGTCACTGGATAATGCCAGAGATGCTTTGCTGCACATGCCCAGGGAAGAGCGGAGTATATCGAACCTGACATTGAGCCTTTCCGAAGACGGGTACCGTGAGCTTGAGGAAAAACTAAATCTTTTCAGACGTGAAGTGCTTGAGCTCGCATACCGCGATCGGGGAGTCAATCGGGTGTACCAGGTCAATTTCCAGGTAGTACCGGTCACCACAAAAGTAGAGAAAAAGGGAAAGAAATGAGAACCGCCGGACTAGTAATACTGTCAATGCTTGTATACCTGCTGCCGGGGATATTTTCCTGCAGCCATCCGGGTATTGTGGGAGATACAGGTCAGGGCGGCGGTTCAGAGGTTATTGCAGTTGTCGGTACTATTGTGGATTCTTTAGGAAATCCTGAGCCGGATGCGCAGGTGAAACTGCTTCCCGTTAACTACAATCCGGTAACTGATCCGGCACTTCCGGACAGTATGATTGACACCACCGATGCGCAGGGCAACTATGGTATAGCGATCGCACGTAAAGACTCGGGGAACTACAATGTCAGCGCTGTACATCTTCTTGACAAAACCCGGCTACTAAGAGCAGGCGTTTCCATAACTGCGGACAGTACCATTGACACTATCGAGCTGGACGAAGAGATGCTTGTATCACCCGGAGCGCTGCGTATTACTCTCGTTGATACTATTGACACCAATACGGGGTATTTTTATGTTCCCGGCACAGACCTGTTCGAAAAACTTGTAGAGGAGCAGATAATAACAGACGAAAGCGGTGTGCAGTATATCATTTTCGATGCGCTCCCATCAGGCACTCTTCCCGGTGTATCCTATAATACAGTCGGCTCCACAGTCGGCTCTTCATTGCTGAAAGATTCTGTAGACATTATCCCGCGCGATACCACAGATCTTATCCTTGGTAATTATACGGTAGTAAAAGGAACAATAATTGAATACACGACCGCTTTAGCCCGGAATGTACCGGTTTACCTGGTTCCCGACGGTCATAATCCCTGTATTGATCCCACCGGATTGGCCAGAACCGGTTTCACCGACAGCAACGGAGTGTATCTGTTCTCACTTGTTAAAAAGGGCGGCTACAATCTGCAATCCCACGATCCGGTCAAGGGAATACGCCTGCTGCTTCAGGATATTGAGGTTACCGGTGATACCCTGGTAAATCCTTTCGGCACCTTATACCAGTCGGGCGCACTCCGTTTCACCCTGCCCGATACCGTAGATACGGTTAACGGCTATGTGTTCATCCCGGGAACTATGCTCTATGAATTACTCTCTACAGAACAGCTTATTTATGATAATGGTTTACTCCATATGGTCTTTGACTCTTTACCAAGAGGCAGCTTTTCCGGCGTGTATTACGGTGAGCAGAATTCAACTGATGCACCGGTCGAAATAATTGACGAATTCTTTATTACAGAGGGCGATACAACCGATCTGAGCATTTCGAGAGAGTGGCGTGCATATAATACCGGCAACTCAGGTATTCCACATGACAATGTCAGGTTGGTAGTAGCAGAGGAATCAGGTGTTGTATGGCTTGGTATGCAGGACAGCGGGCTGGTCAGATTTGACGGCTCGGTATGGTCGGTGTATACCACGGGAAATTCCGTACTGCCGCATAATACAATAAACGGATTATGCAGGGATAAAGAAGGCAGCATCTGGGTTGGAACCTTTTCAGGTATTGTAAAGGTACACAACGGTATCTGGACTGATTATACCGTCGGTAATGAAACCCTGCCGGCAAGGCCTGTCACAGACATTGCTGTAGACAGCTCAGGAAACCTGTGGTTTGGCGATTCTCAGGGATGTATCAAGTATGACGGAGCAAACTGGAGTCTTTCTCAATATACAGAGACCCATCCGATGGTAGAAGTTAAAGCACTCACGGTTGATATCCGGGGGGAGATACTTGTTGGTGCACGGTACGGGTTGTTTATCCATTCACAGAGCGGCTGGGATCGGGTACCGGTTGGATTCCTCATTCCCGATAACAGTACAATCCATGACATAGCAGTGGACAGAGCCAACACCGGGTGGTGTGCAACAGATTATGGTGTTTTTGCCTATAAAGATGGCACGTGGGAGGTATATGACAGTACCACGGCGAATCTGCCCGGTAATGCAATCAGCAGCGTGGCAGTTGACACGTGGGACAACATCTGGATCGGTACCGGGGGCGAGGGAAGTATCGCAAAGCGCGGTGTTGTTTGCGGAACGTATACCGCTGCAAATACTCCGGAGCTGCAGAATGCCGGGGCAATTCAGTGTATTGCCGTTGAAAATGAAAATAGTGTGTATTTCGCAACCGAGCGTAACGGGTTGCTAAGGGTTACGTTTACACGATAACCTGAATATAGCATTGAGGGAGTGGACATGAGTTGCAGGTTAACACCCGCAGTCCAGATTAGAGTGAGGGGGCTATGGTGTCATTGCGAGCGGAAATACACGAAACTGTATGGAACTCAGCTGCACAGTATTCGAGTAGTATTATGCAGAGAGAGCATCATCACCAAGGGGTCACGGGTCGAGTCCCTCGCAATGACATTTTTTAATTAACCAGCCTCTTTAAGCAGCAATTCCACTCAAAACAAAACTGACGAGCGTCACAGGGGTGCTCAGAGATCTCTTGCTTAAATAAAAGACCGGGAGAGGTAAGGGATTCATTTTTGACCTTTTAAGGAGGGGGAGGCCATGCTTAATAAAAAAGTATCTTCAAAATGGGACCGGAGAAATGCATCCGTTCTGTGGGTATGCATGCTTGTGAGCATCTTTGTTGCCACCCTGTTATCTGATGAAGTGTGTAAATTGACCTATACCGGGTATCCTGAAGATTTAAATGATACCGCGCTCGTGGTACCTGATAATATTGTTGCCCTGTCGGAATATATCTATGTCGGATCACCGGTATTTGTCAATGAAAATATAACCAACGAACCCACCATATTTTTCGTCATTGATCATTCGGGGAGCATGTTTGAGAAGTATGATCCGAGTATAGACCCGAATGCACCCTATGATCTCTGGGGGAACCGGTTCAATGTCACGCGTGATCTGATCGATACCCTGTATAAAAAGGTTCCTAAAGCGGAAGTCGGTGTGGCGGTTTTCAGGCAGTTGCCCTATTTCTTTTTAGAGGACGATCCTGAGCTTTTTGAATCATTCCCGGGCGAGGATTACTGGGGATACATTCCCCTCATGCGTCTCGATTCAATCTATTCGCCGTATAATAAAATGGGATACCAGATAATTAAGGATTATTTAAAGACCGATACGGTAACTCTGGAGTATCCGCCATATTGGGATTTTGTTGACCTCGAATATATACCGACAGACTTCTGGATGAACGGCACCTATACCAACATCAATGCTGCTCACGAATGTGCCAAGAATGCCATGCTCAATTCACAGCATCCTAAAGATCAGCATTTTGTCATCTTCATCTCAGATGGCTTGGCCTCCTGGCCTGATGACGCTGTTAAAGACAACTATATAAAAGGCACCGGCATGCCCACGACCTATACGGTTTTCTTTACCAAAGATTCTGTGCCGCCACCATCATTGCAGCAGATGACAGATAATATCAGAAGTAACGGTTATTCCACAAGTAATCCGGGGAGTCAGCTCTGGGCATTTGACAATACGGATTATCCAAAACTCATGTCCTTTCTTATGGACAGTGTGATCTTTTCCATCGACCTAATCCAGACCAATAACCCCATGGAGATCACCATTAATGGCCAGACCAATCCGAATCCCTGGGATTCGGTGGGATTTCTCTTTAATGATCTCTTTCCATTGATTGGCGACAGCACGCCGTTTGTGCTGGACATTGATTACCATGTGTGGGTTGATTCTATTACCCAGAACGGTGATACTATATCATACGAGAAAGATACAACGACCCATATTGAATTTGATGTCATCGTTGAGGACAATACTGTTCTTTCTGATTCAATAATTACCGAATGCTGGGAGCGGGAACTGCAGTTTTATCATGATGGACAGCCTATTACCATGGCCAATGAAACCATGGACAAACTGGAGATACGTTTTAAAGAGCAGGAGGTGGATATCTGGTATGGCTATAAAGATGTATCAGTAGAAATCACCAATACGGAGGCGTCGAATCCGGATCTCGAGAGCTTTACCCTTAAGGATAAGGGTGATTATTTCGCCTGTACCTTTCCCCGTAAGATTGATCAGTCGCCTGACAAGAATGACAATACCCTCGGCCATGCAGTGCAGGACAGTTTTGTCGCAACGTTTCGCAATCCGAAACTGCCGCTTGATACCGTTCGGGTCAGTATCCCCTTTAAAATAACCACGCTAATTGAATTGAAAGGCGGATTATACTTCGATACCGATGCTGACGGTTACATTGACAGTATCTTTGTCCAGGTTGACGGTGATCTGACAGAGGGCCATGTCTCGAAATTGAAGGACCTTATTAGCCTGCCGGCACATCGTGGGTTTCAGAACAGCACCTTTCACCTGAGTGACGGCGGCCTATATATCCTGACGGAACAGAAAGATAAGTCCTCGCCCGCAAAGATGGTCACGTATGTTACTGACGATGATGTACTCATTGCAAAGGAGGCTATACTTTCTGAAGGCGGCTGGCTGCTGGCTGACACAGTGCCGATTCTCGATCGTGTCGCTCCCATTATTATGAAAGCCCACCTGATAGACTATGAAGATGATCTGTTAAACGATACTCTGACTGTCGATTTCTCGGAGCCAATACATAAGGTTACTAAATACGAGCCGTTCTATTTCAAAAGCCGTGTCAATGATGATCTCTATACCGCAGATATCAGACTGACCGGGTCTGATACCGACCAGATGGAGTTTTATGTGCGCTCTTTTACGGGACAGATCGGTGAGGTTGACCAGATGAGTCAGGGTGATTCAATCTGGATTTACTGGGAGGGGGATCAGGTAACTGATCTTGAATTTAATTCTCAGCACAATGAAAAGAACCGGCGCCGAAAATTAACTGTGAAGAAAAAGCTGCTACCTTTCACTCTGATCCCGGACGCGGTGTCACCCCTTGATATTGGGGAGCTTGATAACGCGGTAAAAATACCGGACTTTATCATTGAGGCTCTCGATAAAGCAGGGGTACTTAAGGACATGTACCTTGAGGAGAACAAGGACGGCGACCATGTGGGTATGATCCTGCAGGTAAAGCCGGACAATCCGGAGAAACTGCATAATTTCAAGCTGGTAGGGCATGTTACTCTGTTCGATGCTGTCGGCAATGAAGTGATTTTTGAAAGAAAAATGGGATATCACGATGGGACCGGGAGCCTGTACTATGTGTGGAACAGGCGGAATTCAAATGCCCGTTATGTCGGACCCGGTACCTATGTGGCGATATTTACCGTTACACCCTATACCGGGTCCTCATTTATCAAACGGCCCGTCGAGGTGTTGCGCCATTTTGTTGGAGTAAAGGATTAAGGGAGGGGAGAATGAAACATAAAAAAGGGAATGCGACGATGAAAAGATGGATTATTAAAGCAGGCTTGCTGGGAATGGTATTTATTACCATGCCCGGTGCGCGTGAGTTGTGCAAGGCAAGGCTTGATTGTCCGCCCGACTATGATGGCGAAACGGTTCTGGTCGGGTATGATGCAGTGATGCTTGCCGAGTCCTTCGAGCACTGTGCACCTACTGAAGTATTGGAGACCGATACGATTCCGGATACCATATCGCTCTTTATCATAATTGACCACTCGTCAAGCATGAGTATTATGGATCCAACTTCAAACCGGTATAAAGGCGCCTGCGAGCTTATCGATTCGATAGCTGCCCGGTCACCTGCATCGGAAATCGGGATAGCGGTTTTCTCCAATAAGCTGCTCCATCACTATGACGACGATTCGTTCTTCAAAAAATTATCTAACTCCCAGGGATGGAACGATTCATATGTGCCACTTACCAAACTGAATACGCAAGTCGGTGGTACGAGTGCCCCGGAAAAATTGAAATGGGCTATTGAAGTAGATCCTTCGCAGAAGGATATTGGTAACAATTATACGCTTGTCAACGGCAATTATAACAATTCAGGCAGAAATTCCTATACCGGTACCACTGATATTTCACTGGCCTTTGATGCTGCCAAAGAGGCCTTTGAGTCGGCTACCTATGCCAGGAAACGGCACTATATCGTCCTTTTTTCTGATGGTATTGCACAGAATGTCGATGCAGCGCGTGAACCTGACATGCTTAAATATATCGATGGGAAAGACGCGGCGACTACTTTTACCGCCTACTTTGTCAAGACCGGTATGCCGATTCCCAATGAAATCAAGCTTATGACAACCAATATAAAGGAAAACGGGTATTCGACAACAAATCCGTTCAGTGATGTATGGCGCACGCAGGGAGAGATCAGCGAATTTTTCGGTAAAGTCCTTGGAGTGATTACCGGCGGTATCAAGGTGATTACCAGCACGCCGAAAAGTATGACCATAAACGGAGTAACCAGCACTATGTTTGACAGTGTCGATGTCTTTTTCGATCCGCTCTTCGCTGTACTTGACAAAAATGGCGAGTTAACCCTGGATGTTTCTTATACGTGGCACTGGAATGATCCGAAGAATAAGGATACCACCGCGACATACACTATCACAGTGATGCAGGGGAGTAATCCCGATCTCGAATCAATTGACTGCTGGAATCAGGGACGGTTGTGCTTTGTCTGTGACGGCGCTGAAATCACCGCTGCACGGCCGGACCAGCTCATGCTTGATATCCGGTTTTACCCTCCCGACAGCGGTAATGTCCCGCCGTTAGGCAATACCGTCGCGGTGACGCTGACCAATGCTGACGGATCGGACAAGCTGGATTTAACCCTGAACAAAGAGGCACTGGGCCGTTTTTATGAAGCGACTTTCACCCGCGAGTACGCTGCAGCGGTCACCGGCGACTCTATTCTCCAGAACACACTCAATGACAGCCTGATTGCACTATACCGGAATCCCGATATCCCCCTGGATACCCTGCGGCATGCGATTACGGTAATGCCGACCATTGATCTGGAAATACACAGGGCATTTTACTGTGATGAGGACGCTGACGGCTTTCCGGAGAAGATAGGGGCCATGCAGATCGGCGGCGAAATCCTTACCGCTGAAGAGTGTGACCTGATAAAGGAATATATGGATATCCTTGGCCCGCGTAAAATTGTGTATGTGGAATCGGTAAAGCCCTGTTCGTATGGGTTTTCAATAGAGATACCTGAGTATGATACCCGCGAGCCCTTCACCGGTGTCTATTGTACCAAAAGTGGTGCTGTTGACGAACAGGTCAATATTGAAGAGATCGGGTTGCCTTCAGGCCAGACCTTCCCCTATACCCTTGCCGAGATTAACGACAGTATGGCGCCCGTTGTATTGAAGGGCGTGTTTTGTCCGGCCTATAGGGAGAAGGAAAGTGAGACGGTACTGGATACTCTGGTAGTTACATTTTCAGAGGAGGTACCCACACCGACAGACCGGGAACCTTTTAAATTCCTTGATCTGTCAGCAAACGATAATTCAAAAACATGGCGAATGGTTCTTACGCCTGTAAAAAAGATAGAGAGTACTGTCCAAACGTTCCTGGTAGAATCTCTTCTTTCACGAATCCCTCCTCAGTGGTACCCGCAGGACGGTGATTCGATGTGGATCGATAATACCGCCCATGTCGAAGACCTGTTGCGGAATGTGCAGGAACATGCGCATAACCGGCGGGCACCACTTTTAATAAAACCGTACCGGTTTACCATTACGGTCACTGCTGTGCCGAATCCCTCATCACCGGATGATCTGGAAAAGGTTATACCGGTCGAGGGAATCAAGGAGCAGCAGGGTATGGTCATTAAGGCAAAGGTGGTGGGATCGTGGGTACCCCATATCGGCCTGAAAGGGTCGATAACACTCTTTGATGCAGTAGGTAACAGTATAAGAACGCTGGAAGGTGAGCAGGTTGACGATGATCCCAAAGATGGTATCAAAGAAACCGTGGTGTTTGTCTGGGATGGATCAAATGAATATGACCGAATGGTCGGCAGCGGCGCCTATATGGGTATCATTGAGGTTATCAGCGGGCAGGGAATAAAAAAGAATCAGCAGATTATTCTGGGTATACAGACTGAGACGCCGTAAGAAAGGATATATGAATCTAAGGAATAATTATTCAATATAAACAATCGTCCTCGTCCTTCGTTCTCGTCTTAGTCCTCGACTTCTTGGCACCGATAAATTCCGGGGACGAGGGACGAGGAGTAGGACGAGATGTAACAAAATTCAAACATGCATTAGGCGAACTGTAAAGGATAAAGTATGCGAAGGAATATTTTAACTACAACATTATTAAAAGTATGTCTGGTCGGATTGCTCCTATCAGGTCTTGCTTATTCGGTGCAGGCAGAGGAAGCATGCAGGTTTTCGTATCCGGGTTTTCCCGAGGATCTCAATGACTCTCAGGTGATAGTTCCCGAAGAGGTTGTTGCCATGTCTGATTTTATTCCGGTCGGCACACCCACAGAAATTATTGAGCAGTTCATCGGTGGCACGCCATCAATAGTGTTTATCATTGACAATTCTTCCAGCATGTTTGGAGAAAATGATGGGGATGGTGCAAGATTCACGGTAACCGGAGCACTTATAGATACCATCTGTCGGGTGAATCCGAAAGCCCAGATCGGCCTTGTTATCTTCGGTACTACGCTCTATTGCGAGCCGGATGATGATCAGCTTTTTGAAACGTGTCCGTCACCCGAGGTGAGTGGCGCCTATATACCTCTGTTAACCCTTGACAACACCTATCAGAGTACTCTGGCGGGAAACGCTACCGGTTATGAAATCCTCAAGTATTATCTGCGGACCAAGGTAATGTTTGTTGATATGGTAGTGCTGGAATATCAGCCGTTCGGCGCTCTTAATAACAGTCAGACCAATATTTATTCTGGATTTGAAGCTGCGAAACATGCCATGCTCTCGTCGCCGTATCCCAAGAAGGACCATTACATAGTCTTCTTTTCAGACGGTGAGGCAACCGCCGGCGGTGCCATGCAGGATGAATACATCAAAGGAACCGATGTGCCCACTACCTTTACCGTATTCTTTACTCCCCTGGGTCAGGCACCGCAGAGCCTGCTCAATATGACACAGAATATTAAAACCAACGGGTATTCAACCTCAAATTATCTGACCAATCTCTGGGCAATTGAAGCCGGTCATGACGCACTGCTCAAGCTGCTAATGGATAATGCAATAGGGCAGATAATCAATAAGATAATTACCGCCGAACCGTTGACTATTACTATAAACGGTATCGATCCGGTGACCGGCTGGAATGACACGGGCTTTACCTTTGATAAGCTTTTCCCGCTCACCGGCGAAACAACACCATTCACGTTTGAAATCGGTTACACCGTGTTCAAGGATTCAATTGCAGCGAACGGTGATACTATCCAGGTTTCTATAGGCGACACTACGCACAATGTAAACTTTGATGTGGTTATTCAGGATGGCGCTGTTGTCTCGGACAAGCTTACTATTGAATGCTGGGACCGGACTCTCGCGTTTTATTATAACGACGCGCCGGTCAGCCTGGTGGATGAGACCATGAACACGCTCGAAATACGCTTTACCGAAAGGGAGGTTGAGACGCTGTACGGGTATACCGATGTTTCGGTCATTATTACCCACTCTGAAGGTAACGCGGAGGATGTTGAAAAGTATACACTGGAAAACAAGGGTACCTGGTTCAGCATTTCCTTTACCCGGCAGATTGCGGGCCCGAATCCCGGTGACGGCATTCTGCAGCACCAGGCGCTTGACAGTATCATTGCTATATTCAGGAATCCAGAGCTGCCGCTGGATACTCTGCGTGTTGCAGTACCGTTCAAGTTGAGCGGTGCGGTTATGATGCAGCAGGCAACCTACTTTGATAATGATGCGGAGGGATTTGTTGACAGCATATTCATCGGCATGTCGGGGAGCAAGATCGAAGAGAATCTCGATGAGCTGGTAAGTATGATAGCGCTGCCGGGCCATCGCGATTTTAAGGTGACCGATTACCGGTTTGTGTATGATGGTATTGCACTGAATGTCACTGAAGGAGCATCACTGCCGCAGACCTATGTCACCCGTGAAGATTTCCTGCTTGTTACAGATACGCTGTTTCTGCAGAACGGGGGCTGGCTCCTGCCGACTTCCGATACCATACGGATTATTGATTCCGTTGCGCCTATAATAATAAGCGCGAGCCTGATTGATTCTGTGGTAACTATAATAAACGGCACAAGTGATTCCCTGACGGATTTAGGAACCGATATTCTAACCGTTATCTTTTCAGAAACTGTGGAAGAGATGGCTGAGGAGAGGCCGTTCAAATATTACAGCAACGGTGATGAAAAAGAATTCAGTGCAAAACTGAAGCTCCTTAGACAGAATGCGAATATGGGCAGATTCAGCGTTGAAGATCTGTATGGCGTATCGTCGATAGTTGATCAGGACTCAATCTGGATAAACTGGGCACTGGCTGGCAATGTGTATGATGCATTCGGCAACGAGCAGGATAATCCGGTCAATATCAGGCGGAACATTGATGTCGAGGTTGTTACAGTTGTCAAGAAAGGACCCTATAGCCTGCTACTGAAATCGACTCTTCTGGTTCCCGATAAGGGGATTATCCTGCCCGATTATATCACCGACCACCCCGATATTCTTCAGGCATTAAAGGGTATTCAAAAAGATAAGGACGGCAACTATATCGGTATAATGGTAATCAGCCTTGATGCGGATATACCAGAAAATATCCCTGATGATGAGCGGTTCAGCGCAAAGCTTATCCTCTGTGATCCTGTCGGTAACGTGCTCCTCGGCCCGAAAGCAATGGTGTATATCGAGGAAACCAAGAGTCGGATATACCTCTGGGACGGGCGGAATAACAATGGCCGCCTGGTTGGTACCGGTGCGTATATTGCCGTTGTAAAAATAGAGTATAAGCTGAAACCGGATGAAGTATTACAGAAGGTTGTCGGAGTTAAAAGATAAAGGTATGGAGGCGGTATGTATAAACTGTTGGCCCTAGTACTTTTACTGCTACAATGCATACCGCTGACAGGGTTGAAAGAAGGCACAACCGGTGCACGGATGTATAAGAGCAAATGGAAACCGGTCGTGCATACTATTCATAACCTCGATTCACTTATCTGTGAATATATCGAAAGGAATGACGGCCTTGAATTCTGCAAAAAAACCTTTGAGATGCTTTCCGAAAGCCAGAAGAATGCTCTTAACATGTGTATACGATACAGCGGCAATAACGTGGTTTTCATCGGAAAAGAGGTGCCGGAAACACAGTATGAACATCCGACACGATTGTCTTTTATTATCTATGACAAATACTATGACCGTCTGAGTGCCGGGGACTATGCCCTGGAAATTACTGTTACCAGATCGTTTGTCGAAGGAACTGCCTTTCTCTATTTGTTGAAGAAAAACGGGTCAGGATATACTATCTCTTTTTTAATAGGAGAACGAAAAATATAGATTGCCTGTTTAATAAAAAAATCCTCACCCTTCTCCCCCAATTCAATTCTTACAGTCCCCACATGTAGGAATATCCCGGGGTGAG
Source organism: uncultured Fibrobacterota bacterium (assembly GCA_964543525.1). Lineage (GTDB taxonomy): Bacteria > Fibrobacterota > Chitinivibrionia > Chitinivibrionales > JANQEN01 > CBDVBE01. Next base: position 16,871 of record CAZIYW010000102.1, read on the forward strand.
GATTTTTTTCAATAAAAGAGAAGCGAGAGTATCAGTAAAATCCCTGGGGGATATGTATGATACGTCTGCAGTACGTAATTCCGTTTATTGTTACGTCTACAGCGATTCTTTTCTCACAGTTTGGCTACTCAAACCAGGCAGAGACTTTGAACGTGTTATATTCACCCGGCCCGAATTGAAAACCCAGTTTTTTCAATGTCCCTCCAATGATAAGGGACTCCGGAATACGATAGCGAAACGTACCATCCCTTTTTATGACAAATTCGCGATCATCCGGCGCCCGAAGAGAATCGGTGATGCAGGGTAATGCTTCATTTGACTCCGAAACGAATACTTTGAGCATTTTATTCTTATTTGTAAAAACTGACGACTCACTATTTTCTATTTTTACAACTAAAAACCTTCGATTACCCACATAAAATGTTTTATGAGCCATTAAACCGGGATATGCATTGCTAAAGCCCTTGCAGTACACGATAGAATTCTTTTCCCATGGCGCTGTTGCTATGTCGCCGAACGGTTTCCATCCGTTGAAAGTTATGGGAAGCTTGTCAATCTTTACGTTTGTTACCAGAGCGCGCAGTACCTGATCACTCGCGCCATCAAGTGCAAAATCAACAGAATCGGATGTGGTTAAATAAAAATCCACTTTTTGTCGTTCAATCCGTTTGATAAGTTCCTCTTCCGACAACTTGTTGTCAAGAGCATCAACAATATCACTGTGACGTAACGGGGTTTGAGCAAAAGAACCGAAACATAAGAAAAGCACCGTGAACACAGGGTACACACCGGAATGGAAAATGTCCTTTTTAATACAACAGTGGAACATACTGAATTCCTTTCAGAATTGTAATGGGTATTTATATCAGCTTTTTGCTTTTATACCCGGCATTAAAAGTAATTGTTCGTGCGTATATGGTTATTACTATAAAATATACCGTACCGTATGTGTCCGGTAAACTGCATATCTCTAAAATTCACTGCGTAAGGCATATTCTCTTTTCACGTTTTTATTATATGATTAACCTTGTATAAATGTCGAGTCGGCAGTTGAAAAGAAATGGTTATAAATTGTCAAAGCTTATAACCCTGAATCGATCGGGGAAAAGATTTCTATGCGATACGGATAGTATTGGTTAAACGCAGTTTCTTTGGATGAAAAAAACTGCCTGAGGAGAGTATTTTTTTATTGACATCCGGCCTTCAATATATGTTTTTAATCTATAGATATTGTGGATATTTTAGTTTAATCCAATCCAACACTTCGTTTTTTAATTCTTTAACGAAAGAAATGAGCTCATTAGCATCTGCATCAGTTGCCCCGCCTACATAATCGTATTCAACTATATTTCTTTTTGCTCTACAGCTATTTAAATAATCAGCGTCATCATCTCTCTTTGGACCAAGTATAAGCGGAAGTGCTTGTAATGTACGATAATGTGCCAATGCTTTTTCTGGCTTGAATCCTTCAAGATACATGAGTATTGTACAGAGCTTGAGTGCTGCGTTATACGCGATACCAAATCGCCAATCCGCCGATAATTTATGTTGTTTCGAATCTTTTAGATCTCGATCAACGATTTCTAACAGTTGAGTAATTTCTTGTTTGCTCGTCGTATGTGGTTTTAACCACCTATTATTTTTCCAGTTTTGTAAGGTCATTTTCTGTTCCGATAATCATGAGTTTAGGGGTGTCCATTAGATTTGAAATAAAATGTTCTTTTTCTTTAATCCTTTTTTTAAATTCTGCTATAGTCATAACATGTGGATTTATTTCTCGCTTTAAAATTTGTGCTGGTTTCTTAATGATTTTACTCAACTCTCGTAATCCTAAAGTCCCTATAATAAAAAGGTCGATATCACTCTCTGAATTTTCAGTTCCTTTTGCAATCGAACCGAAAATAAAGGCATAATGTATGGCCTCAACCTTGAGGTGTTCTTTTAAAATATCTACTAATCCAGAAGTTTGTATAACTAGGTCGTGTAAAATAGTATATAGAGGATGATTTTTGTTGGCACTATAATATGTGCGGTTACCATCAGTTCTTTTTGAAATTAATTCAAGTTTTTCAAGTTTTTTTGCTTCCTGACGAACAGTGCCAATAGCTAATCCTGACTGTCTTTCTATTTCTCTAAGATGGTATTCATTTGAATTTATACCAAAAAAGATGCGTAAGTATTCTGCTCTGACACGCGAAGAAAGTAACTCTGATAAAATACTCATGTATATCACTCCTTTGTATGTAAATAACATACAATTGTGCGGTTGAGGCATACAAGAAGTTTTCAGTTTTTTTCAGCCCTCCTTATAATTAATTCTTGCTACCTTCATGGATAAAAACACATTGCAAACAATGTATGTTTTGCTGCACATACGAAGTTTTACGGAATGAAATGGAGTAAAATTTTATATTACAGCTGATATTAGTATGAAGGCCATCCCTGAACAGGGTTATACAAGGGTTATGGTATAA
>CAZIYW010000103.1:0-19302 GCA_964543525.1 uncultured Fibrobacterota bacterium
ACAATCGACCGACAACTACAATCTTCTGAGTTTAAAGATACTGTTTTTTATGAAAGCTCCGGCGGCGGCGTGACGTTCTCCGGCGGCGAGCCGCTGCTTCAATACCGGTCACTGAAAGAGGTGCTGGTGTTGTGCCGTGATAAAGGGATTCATACCTGTATCGATACCAGCCTTGCTGTTCCGTGGGAAATTATTGCTTTTGTAAAAGATCACGTTGACCTTTTTATGGTCGACATAAAACACAGCGCAAGAAAAGAAGTTTTGCCCGATCTGGTGTTTGACAATTGCGAAAAACTTGCCGGAGCCTCCCGTATATGGATACGAATCCCGGTTATACCGGACTGGAACGATACTGAAGAGGAGATGCAAAAGACGGCTCATCGTCTTGAGAGTGTCAAAGGGAAGATCGAACAGGTCAGCCTCCTGCCGTTTCATACCGGTACGGAGATGAAATACCGGTGTCTAAACAGAGTATGGCATGGTTACGGGAATAAGCGGGCGGTGTCTGCGGATACAATTTCTTTGTTAAATGATGTGTTTATACGAAATAGTTTTACCGTAATGTAGTGACGGTTAGCTGCCTGTTGCACGAAAATGGTCATCGCCATATTCCTGTGCGTCTTATTCCAACCGACTTTGTATCAACCGCATTTTCTTCCAAACTGCTCATTTTGTTAAAATTCTCGCATTTTACAGTATCCCTTAACTAATTTATTAGTAAGAAGCAATGGGAATTTTTTAATAGACGCACTAACATCGTTACAGTAATTACGTTTTTCCCACTTATCCAACCGGAGGGAATATGAATTTCATACGCACGCGCATGATTGCATGCAGTACCGTTGTTTTTCTTCTGATTGCATTTGTCTTTGCCAACAACCTTAACTCGAGCGGCATGCTGGGAGTCGTTCGATCCATGTCGGCCTATCCCCTTGGATTGACCGGCATCAATGTCGGCGGCGGTTTTAAATATGATCGGGATATTACCTATGTCACCGGTCCGGGCGGCAGTGGTGAGGTGATTAACAACTCGACCGGACTGGCTGTTACCGATCGCACTGCACCGCATATTTTTTCGGGCAATATTTATGTCGGGTATGGGTTGTTTCCCCTGCTGGATATGAGCATCGGTCTGCCACTTTATTACGATATTGCCGGGTGGGATGATGCGAGCCGCGCAGGTGTCGGTGATTTCGAGCTGGCGTTTAAGTTCGCTCATCCACATATGAAACCGAACGCGGTGTTTACCAATGCCTACTATCTGAAATTTTCTTTTCCGACCGGCAGTAAGGATCGTGGCTATTTCCCCCGTCACTCATACTATCAGCAGAATGACGGTACGGTTCCGGGACAGAATCAGTATACCGCCGATGCAGTGCTGTTTAATCCCATGCTGATCTGGACCCTTGATTTCAACCATGCGGGGAGTGGATTTCCCATGATGATTCACGGCAATCTCGGCGGCGTAATTACAACGATTAAAAACAGCAGTGCCATTATTGGTAACCTGGCTTTTGAATATACCCCGGTTGATATTTTTACCCTTTTTCTAGAGCTCAGTGGTGAAGCCCGGGTGAAATACTATACCGAATCATTCTCATTTGAGTCCTTTGTAAAGGATCCCTTTATTATAACCCCCGGCGGAAGGCTCAACTTGCCGATTGGACTCTATATTACTCTGGCAGGCGATTTAGGCCTGTCGTCACGGAAAGCGGAGTACCGGAGCACCTGGAATCGCGGGGGCTATCAATATGCAACTTCACCGGTACCCAAGTATGGTTTCCAGGTGACCATCGGCTGGAATGGTATTATTAAACCGCCGGACAGGGATAATGACGGTATTACAGATAAGCTGGATACCTGTCCTGATAAGCCTGAAGACAAGGACGGGTATCAGGATGACGACGGCTGTCCGGATCTTGATAATGACGGCGACGGCATTGCCGATACCAATGATAAATGTCCCAATGACAAGGCTACCTGCGACGGCTGTCCCGTGCTTGACGCTGACGGTGACGGCATTGATGATGATACGGACAAGTGTCCGAAACAGCCTGAAGATATGGATGGGTTCCAGGATGAAGATGGTTGTCCGGATCCTGATAACGATGATGACGGTTTGCCGGACGATAAAGATGAATGTCCATTGAAAGCTGAGGACACCGACGGTTTCGAGGACCTTGACGGATGTCCGGATCTTGATAATGACGGTGACGGGATACTTGATAAAGACGACAAATGCCCGGCCATCAAAGGATATCCGGAAACAAAGGGCTGTCCCAGAACCAAGGAGATCAAACGCGGAAAACTGATCCTCACCGGCGTGAACTTCCAGTCCGGCAAGGCGATCCTGACGGAGAACTCATATAAAATCCTTGACCAGGTCTATGAGTCACTTGCAGAGTGGACCAAAGTCCGCCTTGAGATTCAGGGGCATACCGACAGTCAGGGTGCTGCAGAGTATAACCGGAGACTGTCCCAGAAACGGGCGGAATCGGTGAGAAATTACCTGATACAGAAAGGTATCAATCCCGAAAGACTTATTGCAACCGGCTATGGCGAGGAGCACCCGATTGCCGATAACGCCACTGCTGCGGGACGGGCAAAGAACCGTCGTGTCGAATTGAACAGGATTGATTAACCGTACGTTACGTTGACATCTCATTAAGGTATACTGTCAAAGCAGCCTGCATCAGCTTGCAGGCTGCTTTTTTTATACGTTTGTTTTTTTTATGTTCACGGGTACCGATTATTGTAGTATAATACAAGCATGTCGGAAGAAATAATACAAGCCGATAAAAAATATCGTATCAGACTGTTCAGTATCTATATCCTCTGTATACTGGCCGGAATTCTTGTACTTGTTTTCGGTGTCCCCAGTTTAATCAGTTACATTCAGTCCCAGAACTTCAGGGCGGCTCAGCGCACTATTGAAATAGTACTCATACTCCTGTTGTGCAGTTTCTCTCCTGCAGCGGTTTATCTGATTATTCTCGGCCGAAGGATATTGCGTCACGGCTCCTTCCCCTATCCGGGTATGAAAGTGATTCGTGATACGGTTGCAGTTACCGGGGACCGGGCCCGCTTCAGGGGCAAGCTCCTTATTTTTCCGGGCACACTTTTTCTGGTGCTCATGTGTTCCGGTATAGCCTTACTGCACTATTCCTTTGTCAACTTCATGAAAATTTTTTCCTGAGAGCATCCGGCCGATTTATTTTAGTCTATTCCACAGGTATGTTACTCACAGGAAAAAGATTGCCGGAGCAAGGCAGGTATTTATGCAGTCACTGAGAATAATATCCGTTGTGACCGGTATAAAAGCATGTTGCCCGGATTGGTCTCCGGATTTGAACTGCAAACAAATGCAACGGATTACCTTGCCGTTGTTATGGATGTTCTTTACTCACAAAAAGGAGCAAAGTGGGCATACTCTGATTATCAGTCATTTGTACGGCGGCATTTTATTGAGGTACCGATATTGATTAAATTCATTATTCCCAATCCAAGTGTCGTAAAACCATTTGTGAATACCGGGCACTATGTTGCGTTCACTTTCCTGTCGAGAGATGTGTATAAAGTTGATAATGAGGATGTTCATGAAGAAACGGTCAGCGAATATATGTCGCGAGTCGATTTCGGCCTGTGCTTTGGCGGAGGTATAGACATTCTGCTGGATAAAATAGCATTCTCTGTTGGTATGAAATATGGCCCGGGTTTTATTTCTGTGGATGATGATCATGATGATGCCATTAAAAACAGCGTGTTGTCGTTTATTGTGGGATTTTCTTGGGCCTACTAGGTTAATATATTGAAATGGTGCAGATTACAGAGCATCTTTAATTAGAAATTCTTAAAAATAGTATAAATATTTTTTTGTATAATAAAGTTTTAGGGAGAAGATCATGATAAAACTCACAGGAAAGTGGGCACTGGTCACCGGCGCCACACGCGGAATTGGACAGCAGATTGCGTTATGTCTTGCGCAGTATGGCTGCAATCTTATAATCCACGGTCGCAAAGAAGAGAATGCCGAGAAAACACTGGCGATGCTTGAGCCGTACGATGTTGAGAAGAAGGTAATTGCCGGTGAGCTCAATTCTGAAGAAGGTACGCAGTCGCTTATTGACGGCGTGCTTGAGCAGGTCGGGTATGTTGATATCCTGTATAACAATGCCGGCATCCAGAATGAGTGGAAAGAGGTCTGGAACCTTACTGTGGCGGAATGGAAAGAACTTTTTCAGATAAACCTGTTCTCTGTTGTCCAGATTAACAATGTCTTCATACCGATAATGGTCAAACGTGGCTGGGGGCGGGTGATTATTACCACCTCAGGTATCGAGGATATTCCGCAGATGGCGCCATACAGTGTGTCAAAAGCGGGGATTGACAAGTACTGCCGCGACCTGGCTGCTGAACTGAAGGATACGGATGTAAAAATCTTCGCGCTCGATCCGGGATGGCTGCGTACCGACCTTGGCGGCCCTGAAGCCGAGCATGATGTTGAGACTGTTATTCCCGGTGCCCTTGCGCCACTGCTTCTGGATGGGGAGATTCCCAGTGGAGCAAGTTACCATGCCCATGATTACCGGGAGGTTCTCTAGGAATATAAGTTCACCGGTTCCCGGTTTAAAGATGACAATTATTGTTCCTGCGAAATAGTAGTACTGTCATCCAGCCGGGCAATGAGTACTTTCAAATCCGCGTTGATAATCTCTCCCCACTTTGAATGACCTGCTTTCGTAAGGTGGGTGTGGTCATAAAAGAGATCGTCAATTTCATCCGCTGTCAGATTCAACTTGTTCAATCTGTCAACCATATAGCATACATCAAGGCCGCTGTTTGCAATCGCACCGGAAATGAGCGTATCCCGCGATTCCTTTCCCAGCGCCTGATCTTTCCTCGGGTGTATATAAATAAGATGGCGGCGGTTTTCTTTTTCCAGAAACGTGTCGATCTCCTCAAGTCTGTCGACCGCCCGGTTGACTACTGCGGCGGTTTCCTTTTCCGAAGCAATGTTCTGCCAGGGGATATAGCGGTACGACGACAGTTTATAGAGGAAGATATAGAGCAGCTCGGTCATTGCCAGTTTCGGTGTCTTACACCAGAACGGCATACTGCCGATTCTGGAGACTCCCCGGTAAAAATCACCCTCATAGATAACCGAGACATATATCTGTGCCGGCAGGAATTGTGCCCGTACAAGCAGTCCGTGGATGTTTTCGACCCCCCAGCCGTTAACGCCACCGTTGCCGCTTTTATAATCTTTCAATCCATTCAGCGCGAGATGTGAAAACAGGTCGTTATTGTCAATCATTGAGCCGCCATAGGTCACGGAATTTCCAAGAAAAAGAATTTTATCATCGGTTCTGCTGTCCCAGTCTTGATTGGCACGCAGTCCAAGGTTGTTTATTTGTATCCTGGCACCGTGAAATCGTGTCACATCCTGGTCAGGTTTCGGGCGATAGCCATACAGGGGGTAGGAATAATAGAGTACCGGTTTGCCCAAGCCGAATGCTTTACGCAGGAACAGTTCCGTGGCGAGAAAAATAAATACGACGACACCGGTTATATAGGCGGTTCTCAGCAGAAGTTTTTTTGTCAGTATCAGGTATCCGCGGCCGGTCATTTTCATCAGTTAATATCTTTTCGAATCAGATGTGCCGATATCCGTGAAGATTCATAGATGGTGGGCAGCCCTGAGCCAGGATGGGCGCCGCCGCCGACAAGATAGCATCGTTTTACCTCTTCAAACCGGTTGTGGAGCCGCATGAACAGCATCGGTGAGATATTGTGGCCGAGGTTGAATGTTGCGCCAAGGAACAGAAGAATGGTGGTACCCGTATCGAAATTATATTTGCCCAGTTGAATGGCTGCATTTCTTCCGCCGGCACAATTTACCTTTTCAAAGATTTCAACATCATATCCGTGGTGAGCGAGGATCATGGCTGCGCCCAGTCCGCCGGGGCCGGCACCCATAACCGCGATATGTTTTTTCATCTGAAAAGCTCCTTGAAACGATCGTTAATCAGTTTTTGTTAAATAGAGACCATTCAAAACAGCCTGTATTTAACAAAAACTAATTGCTTTCACAGTAACATATTTAAAATAAATAGAAAAAACCGAATTATACCATTTCCTTGTTTAAAATAACCATGATTGTATCTTTCGCAGCAATGAAATCGGTACCCTATACGACGGGTAAATTCCGGAAAAATCGAGATGAAACCTTTTTTTCCAGAACACTTATCGTATACGAAAACGTCTCAAAACCCGCTCTGCCGAAATAACGTCCCATACCGCTCTGCCCTACACCGCCGAACAGGAGCTCATTGGACATGATTCGGTGCAGGGTACCGTTAACACAGTAAGAGCCTGACACGGATCGTTTCCGTATCGTTTTTTGTAATGATGTATTCCTGCTGAAGCAATAGATGCACAGCGGTTCAGGTTGTTCGTTCATTTTAGTGAGTACTGTTTCGACAGGCGTGCTCAGACGGTTTCAGAATGCAGGCGTTTCCTGCGGCAAGTGCGCCTATGAGCGGGGTCATCACCAGGCCGAAGGGATAGTTCCAGGGGCCGATTATCAATACCGAACCATAGGGCACATGATAGTACCTGCTTTCCCCCGGTTTGTTAAGCAGTGCGGTTTTTACCGTGTGTGGTCGTGCCTGGTGACGTATATATTTCTGCATGTATGCTATCTGTGACAGCACCGGAGCAATTTCTCCGGTATAGGCTTCCGCCGCCGGTTTGCCTGAGTCATTATGAAAAGCGGAGAGAATGCTGTTTTCACCGGAGTTGATCGCTTGTTTTTTCTATTCAATTTCTGGTATGCAGGGATCATCATGATCTTGTATGCTTTTATTGCCAACCTGCCCTGTATAATCATTCAGCGGTATAATCGGCCTAAACTTATTACCCTTTCATGGAAAAAAAGGCGTAAAAAAGCTCGATTAGTAAGAGGAAAAAGAACCTGCTTGTACACAGTGGGTATTACTCCCTTCACTTTTGACCAAAAAAGTAGTTATATTTGAGGTTATATATTACTACCGTCTATATGCAATCCGGAAATTCACGGTATTTTTTTCATTTTTAAGAAAGATATATACCGTCGCTACAAGAGCGATGTGTAGATTTTTTCTCTGTTTGAAACCTGCTGTAATGGCGGGCGGCTCGACAGGCCCGAAAAAAACATGCCCTATATTCTATGAAAAAGGAGAGATAAGAAAGTATCTTATTAGCGAACGCGAATAATTTGAATAAAGAGAGTTTTGGTTTATCTCGGAAAATTGTAATTGTTGTTTTAAATGGGGCGCATTGAGTAAAAGAGTACTAATTCTGTTTCTTTAATCGACGTGGCGCCCTGAGTGATGGAATTGTTTCAGAGAAAACCAGTCCGGAATCGTGGAAAGGATACACATTGACAAAAGAATTTGATGCTGTCGTAATAGGTTCAGGAACAGGCGGACTTACCTGCGGGGCATTTCTCGCCCGTGCCGGCATGAAGGTACTGGTTTTAGAGAAACACACGAAGATAGGCGGTTATACCCACCATTTCAAACGGAAAGATTACACCTTTGAGTCCGGTGTCCATTCTGTGCCGATGGCCGATGGCGGAACCATAAGACATCTGTTGAAGCTGCTCGGTATAGAACAGTCTGTGGAAACGATTGCGCTTTCTGAGATGTTTCATGTGGAGACCCCGGATTACTCCTTTACCATGCCATCTATGAAGGAAGAGATACTCGACACGCTTAAGTCATCGTTTCCTCATGAAAAAGAAAATATCAAAAATTTATTTGCCGATTTTAAGGAGTTTAACAATAAAATCATTCTTCCAGTCTTTGATTTTGAAAACAATTTTCGCGAGGAAGACAAGCAGTTTGTTTCAAAGTACCACAACCTCTCCTTTGGAAACTATATCGCCGGTTTTCTAAAGGATGATAATTGTAAAAATGCATTTTACTCTCAGTGGCCTTACGGCGGTGCGTCGCCGTTCTACGGCTCATCACTGTTTTATACCATCATGTTTCTCCTGCATTACTATGAAGGCACTCACTGTGTTAAGGGAGGTTTTTCAGTCCTTGCCGAGGCCCTTGCAAATGCAATTACCTCACGAGGCGGTACGGTAAAAAGAGGCAGGAACGTTGTTAAAGTAACCGCCGAAAACGATATTGTTAAATCGGTGATCACTTCAACGGGAGAAGAATATACCGCCAACCTCTTTGTATCAAACATAAGTCCCTATATTCTGCACAGTGAATTGCTCGATAAGCGGTTCAGGCACCGGCTGACGTTACGGCGGCTGAATAAACTGAAACCTTCCGTGTCTGCCGTGATTGTATATCTCGGTATGAAACCGCAGTTTGCCGATTTGTTTAACCACAATACCTATTTCTGGTTTTCTTCAACAGATTATTGCACTATATACAATAACATTATGCAGAACCGAAAAGATGAGATCGATCATCTTATTTTACTCAATCCACCACTGAATGGCCAACAACCCACTCTCACTCTGATAAACTTTTGCCATCAATCCTATTCTAAAGACTGGCACTCGGACAAGATGAGAATTGCCGATAAAATGGTTGAGAAAGCGGAATCTCTTTTTCCCGGTATCAAGGAAAACATTGTTCTTTCAGAGGTTGGCTCCCCGGCAACATTGGAACGTTTTACCGCCAACTCCGAAGGTGCATTTTATGGCTTTGAGAATACCAAGGATATGTATGGCGAAGCAAAGCTTCCTATCAGAACCCATTTAAAAAATCTTTTCCAGACCGGTCACTGGGGCAAACCCGGTGGTGGTATTCATAATGTCATGAATAACGGTTATACGACCTACCATACAATAATGCAGAGCAACAGCTCCGGTAATAACAAAATTTTTATCGCACCGAAAGAGGGCTATAAAGAAGGCATTTATGCATAACTGAATATGACTGAAAAAAAGTAAGTCCCTATAGAGTTTAAACCGAGCCGGTAATAGCATTCTCCGGCTCTTTATTTTACAGCAGGGTGCCGTAGGCATTACAGGAAGAAATAAACAGGTTGTTGCCTCGAACATGAAGGTACAGTAAATTGATATGAGAGAAAAAAAGGTCATTGTTATCGGCGCGGGGTTCGGCGGCCTGGCTGCCGGCAGTTATCTTCTGATGAACGGGTATAAAACACATATCCTCGAAAAAACGAATCAGAGCGGCGGTATTGCAGTTACCTGGAAGCGTAAAGGATATACTTTTGACGGGGCAACCAATTACCTTCCCGGATCAGCAACCTTTCTCAATATTCATGCCATTATCAGTGAAATTCTGGATTTTAGAAAGCTGTCAATATATAACTATCCTGAATTTATCCGGATTGAAAATAACGGGGAGACATTCCGGGTGTATACTGATGCCGATCGTCTCAGGGAGGAGATGCTGCGGATTGCACCTGAGGATAAAAATACTGTTGATGAATTTACCACAGCGCTGAAACAGTTCGGCCGGTTCAATCTCCCTTTTGAGAAAGCACCCGAAATATTTACGCCGTGGGACGGCATTTCTTTTCTGAAAAACAACCTGCCGCTCATACTTTTCCGTCAAAAATGGGGAACCATCTCAATAAAAAAATTTGCAGAGCGTTTTAAAAACAGCAGCATGCGCACCATGTTCAAACAGATTTTCCCGCATCATGACCATTTTGCGGTCATGGCACCCATGGTACCGCTCGGATGGATGCACTATAAAAATGCAGGCTATCCCCGGGGCGGCTCCGCAACTATCGGGAAATTGTGTGAAGAGCGGTACCGCTCCCTCGGAGGAACCGTCGAATATAACAAACCGGTGGAGAAGATACTTTTCAAGAACAGTAATGCTGTCGGTGTTGTTTGTGAGAACGGTGAGCGGTATGATGCGGATATTGTTGTTTCATCCGCAGATATGTACCATACATTCTCCAAACTGCTTTCCGAGGTACAGATTCCCCGCAGGGTGGAAAAGCGGTTCAGAAAAGCGCCGGCTTTCAGCGCAATCGTGCAGGTTTCATTAGGTATCGGCAGATTGTTTGATGGGGAGGCTGAGAAATCCAATCTGACGCTGGTAAAAACCATTCCCATGGGTAATCATCATGCTGATGATATGATGGTTCGCATTTTCAATTTCGATAACACCTTTTCACCTCCGGGAAAAACGCCGGTCGTGGTGCAGTTGAGAACGGAGGATTATGCTTACTGGGATACGCTCCGGAAAGACGATCCTGAAACCTACCGGGAGCGCAAAGAGCAGGTGGCTGATGTTGTGATTGAATCTCTTGAAAAACGTTTCGGTGCTATAAAAAGTAAATGTGAAGTTGTCGATGTCGCTACACCGGCGACCTATATACGATACAATAACCTCTGGAAAGGGGCACATCAGGGATGGGCTCCCACTCCCGGCATTATCGGACGCCCTCTTAAAAAAACTGTTACAGGCCTCAACAATTTTTATCAGACGGGACAATGGATTTCTCCGGCAGGAGGAATACCGGCTGTTATTGCTGTTGGACGGCAGGTTGCTCAGATTATCTGCAAAAAAGATAACAAACCGTTTACCGTTGCAGGATATGAATAGTCTCTATTTGGTGAATTTTTAAGGGGTATACCTCTGTATTACAATACACCACTAAATCAGTAAAGAAACCTTTCTGGATCAACTGACACATATTATAGGAAGTGAGAGGGCGGTGGAGCAACTATTGAGCTATGATATTCTTACGGATTATTCTGTACGTTGATATGTCGACGGATGCGACGTATTCAATAGACTTGTTGCATAATTAAAATTAACATGAAAAATATGCTGTTTATACTTAAAAAAAAGCACTTTTTAACCCCTAAAAACAAATTATGCAACAACTCTAATAGCCCGGGAGTATGCAGAGCGCTATCCGAATATTTCCCTTTCTTTCCCGAGGGGTAAACGAAATTACGATGCAGGGACACTGGTGATATATGACGCGCTGGGTAATGAGGTATATTCCGGTGACGTGATAAAAAACCGTGGGTCCGCGGTGCATTGGCCTTTGACAAACAGAGTTGGCAGGCAGGTAGCTGTATGTTCCTATCTGGTGGTGGTGAAGCTGGTCGATCCCGAAGGCAAAGTAATAGTATTGCAGAAAGTAATCGGTGTAAAAGAACAGTAAAGGCACTCGTGACCATTCGCTTCGCTCATGTCCACTCGCACCACTCCGCGGCGGTGGCTTTATACCACCGCCTTGGCCAAAGTGGATGCTTCGCCCCCTTTGGAAACCCCATAATAAGGTTCCCCTACTGGAAGTGGGGGCTTAAAGTTTAGTAATACTATTGCTTTTTTTATATAAATCTCCCGCGTAAAGGGCGCGTGTATGCGCCCTTTTCTCTATTTATTTGGATTTGTTGGCACGGTTGTATATATTACAAGGGTAAGACACCCCGTTTTCAGTGCATGCGAAACGAATCGTTGCACCGGTAATGCGGATGTTTATATACCTTATAACGAAAGTATATACCTATGAGTAAAGCACAGGTCGGTGACACGGTAAAGGTTTCGTATGTCGGTACGCTTGAGAACAGAACGGTGTTCGATGAGACGCCGGGAGACAGATACCTTGAGTTTACTATTGGGAATCAGCGGCTCATTCCTGGGTTCGAGCAGGCCGTGGTTGATATGGAGGTCGGTGAAAAAAAGAAAATAACCCTTCCCCCCGAAGAGGCATACGGAGAATACAGCGATGAGAATGTTGTTGAAGTAACCCGGAGCAGATTACCCGATAATATTAATCCTGAGGTCGGGATGCGGCTTGAGGCGCAGAATAAAAACGGTGATCCGGTCATTGTCTCGGTGAAAGAGATTACCGATAATACCATCATCCTCGATGCCAACCATGCCCTGGCAGGCAAAGACCTTACCTTTGAGATCTCTCTGCAGGAGATTGTCGGGAAATAACATTGCGTTTCTCTTCTTACAAGTAACTTCGTATATAAAGAAAGAACGGAGACAATTCAGAGACCATATGTAGAGACTATATGTAATGTATTGTCTCCTTCTTTTATAATCCGTTATATCACACTACCTGCAATCAATCCGCTATTCATATGGAATTCATTTTAGTATATTACCAGTATTATTGGTAACGTAGTAACAGATACCTGCCGATATAAACGTGTGTATTTACATAATAACCGGGGAGTATGGTATGACACAGTCCGCACCCAATGGTTTTACTCTTACCAAATTGGAAGCATGGCAGGCGCTTAATGCCCATTATCAGGATATGCGGGGCAAACACCTCCGCGATCTCTTCACTGATGCTCAGCGGTTCACGCGCTTCTCCATTAATGAAGAAGAGATGTCCATGTTGCTGGATTATTCAAAGAATATCATTACCGACGAAACTATGCGGCTGTTGTGCAATCTTGCCCGCGAAGCCGATGTTGAAGAGTATCGCAGCAGGATGTTTGCCGGGGAAAAGATTAACTGGACCGAGAACCGTGCCGTACTCCATGTAGCACTTCGCAACCGGGCGAACACCCCGATCATGGTTGACGGCCGGGATGTCATGCCCGGGATAAACGATGTTCTTGCCAGGATGAAATCATTCACTGAAAAAGTGCGCAACGGTACCTGGAAAGGGGCTACCGGCAAGGCTATCACCGATGTGGTCAATATCGGTATCGGCGGATCCCATCTCGGTCCCCAGATGGTGTGTGAAGCGTTGCAGCACTATGCTGACGGCCCATCCGTACATTTCGTCTCGAATATTGACGGGACCGATATTACCGAGACATTGAAATGCCTCAATCCCGAAACCGCACTCTTCTGTATCGCATCAAAAACATTTACCACCCAGGAAACTATGACCAATGCAACATCGGCGCGTGAGTGGCTGGTCAAGGCATTGGGTGAGCAGGCAGTGGCAAACCATTTTGTCGCCATGTCTACCAGCCGTGAGGAGGTTGCTAAGTTCGGCATTGATACGGACAATATGTTTGTGTTCTGGGACTTTGTCGGCGGACGGTACTCTCTCTGGTCAGCTATCGGGTTAACCATTGCGCTGCGTATCGGTTTTGATCGCTTTGAAGAGCTCCTTGACGGCGCACATGCCATGGATCAGCATTTTTTCAACACACCGCTGGAGAAAAACATGCCGGTTATACTGGCGCTGCTGGGTATCTGGTACAATAATTTTTTCGGTGTACAGACCCATGCCCTGCTCCCCTATAATCAGTACCTGCACCGGTTTCCCGCCTATTTCCAGCAGGGTGATATGGAAAGTAACGGTAAAACTATCGACCGTGACGGCAACCGGGTAAATTACCAGACCGGCCCCATTATCTGGGGTGAGCCCGGAACCAACGGCCAGCATGCCTTCTACCAGCTCATTCACCAGGGAACCAAGATGATCCCTGCCGATTTTATCGGTTTTATCGAGACGCTGAATCCCGTGGGTGATCATCACCGGAAACTCATGGCCAATTATTTCGCCCAGACTGAAGCACTTGCATTCGGTCTGAGCCGTGACCGGGTTATCGAGCAGATGCGGAGCCGGAAGGTTTCGGAAGAGGACATTATGAAACTCGCGCCTCATAAAACCTTTGAAGGCAATAAACCGACTAACAGTATACTCATTGATAAACTGACTCCACGGACACTCGGCTCTCTTATTGCCCTGTATGAGCATAAAATTTTCACGCAGGGAGCTATCTGGCGTATTAACAGCTATGACCAGTGGGGAGTGCAGCTTGGCAAAGTACTCGCCACGACTATTCTTGACGAATGGAAACAGGGGAGCAGTGGCAGTCATGATTGCTCGACCGATGGATTGATTGGACATTTTCTAAAGAAATGAGTGAATGGAGATTTGTATACGCGGTATTGAGTCATTAAGGAGGTATTATAATGCCTGAAGAAAAACGGGAAATGATCGATCGTCGCGAGGAAGAGGACAGACGCAGGGCACACGATCTTGAACATTTTGAAACAGCTGAGGTTGAGCGGCGTACCTTTAAAGAACGGCGTGACAAAACCGAGCGCCGATCCGGATGGCTGCGGGTCGGCAACTGGGTGAGTGTGTTTGCGAAAGCTCTGGGAATAGGTAAAAATAAAGGTACGTCCTGATCCATGAAAGTGGAAAGTAGAAAATTATTTAACACCGATGAAGGTAAACTCTTTGTATGGTTCCCGCTCCACATGACCGGCCCGCTGGTCGGATCGATTATCGGCTTGAAAACCTTCCTCAATTTAACCGTGGTACTCACCGGAACCTTTCTTGCAGTTGTTTCCTGGGTAATCTTTTTCGGGAAAATACTGGGTGTTACCGGTAGCTTCAGTTATCTCATTCCTGTTTTTGTTATTACTATGGCGGTTGTCGGGTTTTTTGTGATTCGGCAGAGGCATAAAAAGAGTGATGGTGAATAATGGATAGTGGCGGGTGGTGATTTATAAGTCATCATAGGGACAAATGAGGGCATAGACAGCAAGGTAAAGCGGTTTTTCAATCCGTATATATTATATAGTTTAAAATACCTTCCTTTTTAATTGCTAAATTCAAAATATCGCCAGATATTTGTTATGACGGCCCTCAAACGCTTTAAGATCTTATTTTTTAGAACTTATGGTTTTTCAATTATTCGGTCCTCTCTTATAATAATTAAAATTTCTTTTAATAATTGTTGACTTGACCAACTTTTTTTAGTATTATTATAATGATTGCTATTAACAACAATTGCTATTAACAAAGATGTATTATGAAAAATCACCTTTTTGAACTTATTCTTGCGATAAAACGAAAGTGCCTCGCCACTGAAGAGCGGATACAAAAGCAGCTCAATCTGTCCCAGGCGGAATTTCACGGCCTGCTCTCAATAAAACCCAATGAGCAGCTTCCGGGAAATACCTTCTCCGAGCGGATGGGCCTGTCGCCGTCACGGGGAAGCCGGGTGCTGTGGCGCCTCGTTTCAAAGGAGCTTATGCGGACCCGGACCAACTCCGAGGACAGGCGGAGTGTGGTGATTTCCCTGACAGAACAGGGTAAGTCGGTTCAAAACAACGCTAAAGAGAGTATACTCGCCTGCGAGGGGAAAATTAAGGCCAGTCTATCGCATGAACAGATCAGCAGAATTAAAGAATCATTACAACTTTTGGAACAGTCCCTTTAATATATGACAAAGTATGAGGTTTCTATGGGTACGCTGTCACCTGAACAAAAAAAATTCCTGGAAAAATTCGAAAATCGTGTAAGCATGGAAAAAAACGAACGTATTCTATACGGACATGATATCGCTGCGATTCCTGCACAGATCAGGCCGCTTGCGGGTAAAACCATTCCCGATGCCATTGTACAGCCGCAAACAGAAGAAGAACTCGTTGAAATTGTACAATGGGCCTATAGCCATAATATACCGGTTACTCCGCGCGGCAAGGCCAGCTCCGGGTCTGGCGGAGTTATTCCCCTGAAAAAAAGGACTGGTCATCGATTTCTTTCGCATGCGCAAAATTATAACAATCGATGAATCAAACCTAACAGCCATAGTCCAGCCGGGTATTTCTTTCGAGCAGCTTGATACACAGCTTAAAAAAAAGGACTGACTCTGCGGCTTTACCCGTCAAGTTACCCCTCTGCAACGGTGGGCGGGTGGCTCGCACAGGGATGCGCCGGTTTCGGCAGCTATGAGTACGGCTATATCACCGACAATATCGTTTCCGCTCGAGTAGTACTGCCATCGGGTGAAGTGCAGGTATTCACTGGTGAAGATATGGATCTCATAGCTGAAATGGAGGGTATCACCGGCCTGATCAGTGAAGTAACTATGCACATCCAGCCGCTGGATGATCTCGAAGTGATAAGCCTTGGCAGTAAAGATGCCAGCGTGGTCCAGGCTTTTACCGAAGCCATAATTCGCGACGACATTCCGATCTGGTCTATCTCATTTATCAATCCCGGTATGGCAGCCCTCCGGAACAAACTCCCGTTGCGGGAGCACTTCGGCCTGCCTTCTGAAGAGCAGCTGATACTGCCTGAATCTTTTATCACAACCGTTGCTTTCCGGAAAAAAGATACTGAACAGGTGGTACCGGCACTGCAAAATTATGCACAGTCAATGGGGATTGAAATACTCCCTGACCATATAGCCCAACACGAATGGGGAGACAGATTCAAGATTATGAAAATCAAGCGCCTCGGCCCGTCACTGGTACCCACCGAGTTCATCGTACCGCTCGCACAACTGGGCAATACAATGGGCGCTGTCGAGCATTCGGTACACCACCCCATGGTAAAAGAGGGCTTGGTTATCCGCTCGGGTGCCGGCGGTTCGCCGGAGGTTGTTATACTCGGTTTTATTCCCGCTGACGAAAGAACCTTTGGCTACACCCTCAAATTCAGCAGCGTCCTGTCAACGATAAAGATTGCAGAAAAGCACGGTGGCCGTGCTTATACCACCGGCATGTATTTCCCGCATAAGGCGCAGACCCTTCTTGGGAAAAAGCGGCTGGGAAAAATCAAAGCCTTCAAACGTGAAATAGATCCGAAAGGACTGCTCAATCCGGGAAAAGTGTTTCAAAATAATGTTGTCGGCATGTTTATAGCCACCGCATCAAATTTTGAACCGGTTGGCCGTCTTTTCAGCAACCTTGTAAAAACAAAAGTGAGCGAGCGTATTACCAGAAAGCGAAAAGATATCCCTGCTGATGTTGCCTGGTATGCCTACTCATGCTCACAGTGCGGCTACTGCATTGACTCCTGCGACCAGTTCTCGGGCAGGGGATGGGAGAGCCAGAGCCCGCGTGGAAAATGGTACTGGCTGCTGGAATACCTTGAAGGCCGTTGTGAGTGGAATCAGAAAATGGTCGATTCCTTTCTTGCCTGCACCACCTGCGAGATGTGCAATCTTCGCTGCTGCGCAGCACTGCCGATAGAGTCGTCATGGATGAAACTGCGCAGTGTGCTTGTCACCGATAAAAAGAAAATGACCATCCCGCCCTTTGAAATGATGGCTGCTGCTCTCTCATCGCAGGGAAATATCTGGGCAGGCTACCGAAAGAATTGAAGCGTCTGGTTCCCCGAAGAGTTGAAAGAGAAACATGTCCCGGGTACCAAATCAAAAAATGTCTACTTTGCCGGATGTACTGCCAGTTATGTTGAGCATGATATTGCTCAGGCAACGGTGCGGCTCCTTGACAAAGCCGGTGTCGATTTTACCTGCCTCGGTGATAAAGAGAACTGCTGCGCAACACCTATACTCATGTCCGGGAAAAAAGATCTTTTTGTGGAAACCATGAAGAAGAATATCCAGGCTGTCAGGGAAACCGGTGCTGATACCGTTATCTGCTCCTGCCCTGCCTGCGATATGATGTGGCGCAAGATGTACCCGCAGTGGGCAAAAAAACTGGGTATTGAATACACTATAACAGCAAAGTACTACGGTGAAGTCGTTGCAGAAAAAATCAATGCAGGAACCTTTACATTCCCGGATAACAGGAAACCTCCGGAAACCGTTACCTGGCACGACTCATGCCACATGGGCAGGGTGTCGGGTGTGTATGATGCTCCCCGGGATATGATCAGGGCAATTCCCAATACTACCCTGGTCGAGATGGAGCATAACCGTGAAGAGAGTCCCTGCTGCGGATCGGTATTAACACTTGTCAAGGACCCGCCGGTAGCGGCTGAGCCGGGTAAGGATCGCCTTGACGAAGCGGTTGATGCCGGTGTTTCCAAAGTGCTTGCCCTGTGTCCCTGCTGCGAGTTCCAGTTCAGAGTTACCACAGAAAAGAAGAAGCTCCCTGTTGAGATAGTGGACCTTGCCCATTATGTCTCTTCAGCACTCGGCTATGAATTCCCTGACCCCAATCCTGAAGTACAGGCACAGTGGGCCGTGTTTGAAGCCATGATTGCACTCATGACCCCTGAAGGTTTTGCCAAGCTGATGGGTACTATGTGGCCGGAGTTAATTGATGCCATGCCGTTCGGTATGGGGCCGATGATGCGCCTGTGCGGGAAAATCCCGGGTGTACTTAACGCGATGAAATCGATGTTCCCCATTCTGTTCCCGAAACTCCTGCCGATGATGATGCCCAAAGTCATGCCGACCATGCTTTCACGGGTGAAAGAGCAGGTACCCATGCCCGACTATATGGCTGAACAGTTGACGGAGTTGATGCCGAAGGTCATGGATAATCTTATGCCGCATATGATAAGTGATGTTGTACCACTGGTAACACAGCCCATGATCGATTATCTTCAGGAGGACTGACACCTAATCAATTGATTTTTATTGTGGTGTAAAAAAAGCGGTAAAACGGCCATAAATAAGCTGAATCGACCCTCCACTTTCCTGTTTTTTTTGTTGTTAAGGTAGTAATTATTATCTTGAAATCTGCTCAGGTTTCGGGTATAATAAATTTTATAAAGGCGCTCCGTGCCTTACTAAAAAAACCACTATGAAAAGGAGTGGGGAGATGGACTTCAATAACGAAATCGAAGAGGATATAAATCTTTTTGATGTTGTTGATGAAGTTGAGTTAAAAGAAGATGACGAAGAGTTCAAAGACCCTGATGACGAACTCGATTTTGAAAACGGTTCTCTGGACGGCTATACCGAAATGGTAGAAGCTGAGGATGAGGAAAGCGACATATTGGAATAGAGAGCACGTTACATATAGATTAACATATATCAAATCAGGCACTTAGGCCATATCAATGGGCTGAGTTTTCACGATAGTTGCATCACCAACCACAGGTACACCCTCAATATCCTTTTACAAAAAACCGTATACTATATAGAGTGTGATAGATATCTGTCATTTTATTTAAGCGATTAATCAATGAAACCTTTCGCCGCGAAAAGCATCATAATAACTGTTATTATCTTATCCCTGTCCTGCAATCAGGATTATCTCTATTTCACTGTCCGACCCAATTACCTTGCGCCGTTTCTATGCACCGGCAGCCAATTGTCGGACAACCATATTGCCAATGCCGAGCAATTTGGTCTTTTTTCATCAAAATTATGGAAAAATTACTTCTCAAACCTGCATGCCGAGATTGAACATTTCGGGGTATTTCCCCGGTACATTCACTGGTACATCCAGATGGACGATAAATATCCTGAAGATATCATACATTACAACAGTGCCATGGGAATTAAAACCATTATTAACCAGGATCTGCAATCTATACGATTTTCTGCAAAGGAGAACCGGGCTATCCTTGTTGAAATAATTGACGGGAAATGGGATCGTCACTTTCGGAGTTTTGCACACCATGCGCGCCGCTCCAAAGACACCCTCTATTACCGTTTCG
>CAZIYW010000104.1:0-18933 GCA_964543525.1 uncultured Fibrobacterota bacterium
AAAAATAATAATACCCATAATAAACTACTATTATTTCATATACGAATTTCTCTCTGCATCCGGTTTTCTAAATTTTCCGGCATTATTGCAGACTCGGCCAACAATCCTGAAAATCAATTTTACTATTGAAAAGTTGTCATACATGATGCATATTTTAGTTCTTGGAAACCTATATAATAAGGAAAATGAAATAAAAAAGGAGTCAACTATCGCTTCCGAACTACTTGAATCTATCACTACTCCATTTTCCGGTGACAGCCCGTTTGGTGAAAACATTAATTATGATCCTGACTTTGATGTCTTAAAGGCTGAAATCGGAAAATTAGGAAATACCGATTACGATTTAATAGAGGAAAAGTCTCAGGGTCTTCTTAAAGAAAAATCAAAGGATATCCGGGTACTCTCCTTTTTAAGTTTCGCATTTCTACGCAAAGAGAACTGGGAAAATTTTGCCGACATTTTTGATGGCCTGGCACAACTGTCTGAGCAGAATTATGACTCCCTTTTTCCTGAGCGCCCCCGGGCAAAGCAGATGGCTTTTAAATGGCTTTCGGAGCAACGCTATGTGGATTTGCTTGAATCGAAAAAGCCCGATGAAACGGTATATGGGCACACAAAAAGGCTGGTTGATTCTCTCGAAAAAATAAAAAAAATTTTAGAGGAAAAATTTCCTGACGGCTCGCCTTTTCCGTCCAGGCTTTTTTCAGCCGCTCAGAAATGGGAAAAGACAACGAAGCCGAAACCGAAACCGGCGCCTGCACCGGAAGCTCCGGCTGATGCTGCCGCAGCACCTCCCGGCGGTGAAGGAGATCAAGCTACACCGGCACAACCGGCACCATCTGCACAGACAGCTGCAACACCCGATGCAGCTACTGCAGCACCCCGGGTTCCCCGGGGACCAATGGAAAATATCAAGGATGCCCAGGCAAACGGAAGAAAGATAGCCCAGTTTCTCATTGAAAAAGAGCCGGAAAAACCAATGGGATATCGCCTAATGAGAATCATGCGGTGGGATGGTATTGAAAAGGCACCGCCTGCTGAAAGCGGAAAAATTCGAATTGAAGGTCCACCTGAGCAGAGAAAAACATTTCTCAAGAACTGTACCGGCAGCGGCGATTGGAAAAAGCTCCTTGCATCCGCGGAAAAAGATTTCAGCTCCGGGCCAACCCTTTACTGGATCGATCTCCAACGCATGAGCGCAACCGCCTGTAAAAACCTCGGAGACCCATACAAATCGATACATGAAGCAATATGTATGGAAACTGCACTCTTTTTAAAACGAATCCCGGAGATAAAGGAGCTATGCTATTCTGACGGCTCACCATTCTGTGATGAGGCCACCAAGGATTGGATTGATTCTGAAGTAACGCCCATGCTTTCATCCGGCAGCGCGGCCGGCGGCGGAGGATCTGGCGATGACCCCCTGAAAAAGGAACGTAAAGAAATAAACGAGTTGGTTTCCGCAGGAAAAACCGATCAGGCCGTGGAAATTCTGCAGGGCAAAATTCACGAAAGCGGTTCGGAACGGATTAATTTCAAACGCTCACTCATGCTCTGTAACCTGCTTTTTTCGGCCAAACATGCCGATATCGCACAGGCAATTCTCGAATCATTACATGAAAAAATAACAGCATATAACCTGGAGCGTTGGGAGCCGGATCTCGCTGTTGAAGCCTGGTGTCTTCTGGTAAAGGCCTATAAAATGACTGCAAAGTCTAAACCGCAGAACATGCAAATTGCAATTCAGGAAAAACAAAATAGTATTTTAAGTAAAATAAGCTGTATTGACCCGAAAAGTGCACTAAAACTTAATACATAAACTTTTTAGAAAGGTGGAAGGCCATGGCTGGTAGTTTCCAAAACGAAATACCCCCTGCACGAATTAACCTGAAGCTTGATGTTGGCAAAGGTAACGCGAAGAAAAAAATCGAGTTACCTCTTAAAATGCTGGTCGCCGGCGATTTCTCAGGCAAACCGCACGATGAGCGCGTCGGTGAGCGTGAAAAAATCTCGATTGATAAAAATAATTTCACTCAGGTAATGGAAAGTATGGATCTGAATCTGAAATATAATGTTGAGAATAAACTCTCAGAAGAGGGTGGGGACATTCCTGTTGACATTAAAATAAAAAACATGGATTCATTCAAACCTGAAAATGTTGCAAAGGAAGTGCCGCAATTAAGCCGTCTTCTTGCAGCCCGAAATCTTATAAAGGATCTGAAATCCAACCTGCTGGACAATAGGGAATTTCGGAAACGCCTTGAAACAATAGTCAAAGATCCGGATGCGGCTAAATCATTACAGGAACAACTGAAAGCGTTGGTTCCCGAAGAAAATGCTTCAGAAGATAAAGAAGAGTCAAAAGAAGAATAACCGTATATACACCATAAATCATACAGAATAATAATGGTTTATTTTAAGGAGTAACTATATGGCAGAAAAACAAAAACAGGAAAAGCAGGAAGCGACCCGGGAAGTGCAGGGTCTGGAATTTATATATGAAACAATGAATCTTACGGTCCCTGACAGTGCTGTTGACATCTCCGGTTTTAAGGATGCCAAGGTACTGGCGGATAGTAATGCCAATGAACGGATAGGTGCGGCGCTGGCGTTTTTTGTTGACAGTATTGTAGAATCGGGTCAATCGGTCGACAAAATTGACAAAGCTGTGCTTGATCATCATATTGCAGAAATCGACCGGAAACTCTCCGCACAGCTCGATGAAATTCTTCACCACCCGAAATTCCAGGAAATGGAGACCGCGTGGCGCAGCCTGAAATTCCTTGTTGATCGCACCGATTTCAAGAAGAACATTAAGATTGATCTTCTTGATGTTTCAAAAGACGATCTCGCTGAAGATTTTGAGGATGCACCGGAAACAATCCAGTCAGGGTTATATAAACATGTGTATACCGACGAGTATGACACACCCGGTGGTGAGCCCTATGCGGCTATCGTATCTAACTTTGATTTCAACAGCGGGCCGGCTGATATTTCCCTGCTGCAGGAAATTTCAAAAGTTTCGGCGTCCTGCCACTGCCCCTTCCTTGGTGCTGCAACGCCGAAATTTTTCGGGAAAGAAACAATTCATGATCTTCCGAAGATTGAAGACCTGCACAATTATATGGAGCGCTCCGAATTCCTTCGCTGGAACGCGTTCAGACAATCCGAGGATTCACGGTATGTCGGGCTTACCTTACCGAAATTTGCGCTCCGTTTGCCCTACGGTCCGGATACGATCCCGGTGAAGGATTTTAACTACTGTGAGCAGGTTACCGGTGAGGATCACCAGAAATATCTCTGGGGCAACGCCTCTTTCAGCTTTGCGGCAAATATGGTACGGTCCTATATTGAAAACGGCTGGTGTGTCCAGGTGCGCGGTCCCGAATCGGGCGGTAAAGTTGAAGATCTGCCGGTGCATTTCTTTGATGTCGGCAAGGGCAAGCAGATGAAGATTCCCACTGAGATTCTGATACCGGAAACCCGGGAATTCGAATTTGCCAATGAAGGGTTCATTCCACTCTCATTCTATAAAAACCGCGACTATGCCTGTTTCTTCTCCGCCAATTCAACGCAGAAGCCTGAAGAATATGACGACCCGGCAGTAACGGCCAATATGCGTATTAATTCACGGCTGCCATATATTTTTCTGGTATCACGTATCGCCCATTATTTAAAAGTGATCCAGCGTGAAAATATCGGATCAACAAAAAGCCGGGCTGTTCTGGAGGAAGAGCTTAATAAATGGATCAGCGGACTGGTCACTGAAATGCCGGATCCGGGCCCCGATCTTATTGCAACCCATCCGCTCAAGGCCGCTCAGGTTGAAGTAAACGAAATAGAAGACAATCCCGGATTCTTTACTGTATCGCTTTCTGTTATGCCGCATTTCCAGATTGAGGGAATTGATATTAATCTATCACTTGTTTCACAGATGCCGAAGGGAAAATAAAAAAATAAAAAAAATTGAGGTTTGTGACGACAATCACAGACTTTTTTAAAAGCACAATATAGATTTTTATTGTAGATACGTATAGGCAACTATTTTTTAACCGTCACGCAAAGGAGTGATATATGGCAATTCCTGCTTATATGTGGATCGATGATGTAGAAGGCGGCTGCACTGTAGCCGGAAGAGAGGGCAGCATTGAGGTGCTCGAGTTTAACCATGAAGTCCGTATACCGACCGATCCTGATACAGGTCAGCTTACCGGCACACGGAAACATGAGGCATTCAGATTTGTCAAAGCATACGACAAATCTTCACCACTGCTCTATAAAGCGGTCTGTGAAGGGCTCACTTATCCTAATGTTAAAGTAGAATGGTATAAAATTGATGATGAAGGCGCTGAAATATGCTATTTCACACATCAATTGGAATCAGTAAAGGTATGCTCGGTACGACCCTATATGTTAAACGTCAAAGATAAAAATTATGAACGCTATGTTCATATGGAAGAGATCAGTATGCGCTATGGCAAAATAACTTGGGAATATCCTGATGGCGGATTCATGCATTCCGATTCCTGGTTGGAAGGCAGATAAGCTGCTTATCCTACAAAAAAACCGAAAAAAAAGCTCCCCGATTCCCGGGGAGTTTTTTTTCGATTGTTAAAAGTATAATCCAGGCACGCTTTACTCTGTCTTGTTTAATTTTGATTTTCGTCGTTTCTGGATGTTATATTTTCATAATTCCTTATACCTAAGCGTGCCAACAGCAACAACTCTTTTAAGGGATCTGATGATTAAAAAAAGAACTATCATTACCTATGCTATTGCAGTATCTGTATACTTCATAGGGATTTTCTGCGGTACTATACCTTCAGACCCGAGTTCCACAACCGGAACGGTCGATGTCCGGGTATGGATAAATAAACCGCCGAAACCAGCGCTGCCCAGCAGAGAAACAACCTGGGACAGACTGGTAATACAGATAACCTCTGATGACGGCATGGATACGCTCAGAGACACCTTCGCACTGGATATGGAAAAATCGTTCTACTCATTTTTTATTGAAAATGTATCGGCCGGTGAGAATCGAACTGTTTCAGCATGGACTATCGACAGCGAGGGTGACACAATTCATGGTATTGCCAGTACGGTTATTGATATCGATCCCGCTCAGAGTGTACCGGTAACCATGGAGCTGCACCCGATAAAAGGTTCTCTCTATGCCGTACTTACCGGTATCCCTCTGGTAGTAGATTCAGTACTATTCGGGTTTATCACCAGCACTGGCGCCTGGTATATCAAAGATAAGAAAGCTACCAAACTCGATATGACCCTTGATAAGATTCCATTCGGCTCTTCAGGAACACTCTCAATTGTTGGCTACAACTCTGCGGGCGATACCGTTGCGTCATGGGCAAAAGAGGGTTTTACTTTTACCAATGCAAACGCCACTCTTGAGGCCTCTTTTATTAATGTTGGAAAAGTCAATCTTTCCGTTACCATAAGTATCCCCGGGGTCACCCTGATAGTCGGTATCATGGACACCACCAACTCACTTGAGGACGAAAAGGGCGGTCTGCTTATCTCCGAAATCATGTATTCGGCAAATGACTCCGAATACATTGAGCTCTACAATCCCAAAGGCACCGCATTTAACGACACAATTATAATACAAATAGATAACGGCCCCTATCGCTTTTTCAATGTGTCTATCCAACCGGACAGCTTTTATGTAATAGGAAGGGACACTTTACCGTGGGCTGACACATACCATTCTACGCAGTCTGCACTGAATTTATCATCAACAACAGGAAACTGGATAACTCTCCGGGCAAAAGATTCGACATTAATGGACCTTGTTGTCTTTCAACCGGGGAGTAACAATCAGGGATGGCCGGGATTCTCCGGGAAAAAATCAATTGTCCTGGATTCGCTGCCGGATGATCCTGAATATAACAATTATGGTGCAACCTGGCTGGAGGCAGTGAGTTATATAAATCAGACAACAACGCTGCAACAGGGAACACCGGGCAAATCCGGTATATAATACTGCAGACCATATATTCACCCTATCATACTATTCGATCTATTCAATGGATTTTTTGTCCTTCTTTCAAGTGGTAATAGATTATTTTTTTCCTGACTTTGTTCTAATAAAAATCTAACACAAGCCTAACAATATACCGATCAAAGATGCTTGTTTTCACTATTTCCTACGCTTCTTTATTTACGGATTTGCTGCCATAATGGATGCACAACTCATATTAGAGATGCTTTTTAATGTAATAGGAGGCCTGTCAGTTTTCCTTCTGGGAATGCATAACATGTCAAACGGCATGCAGGCGGTTGCCGGTGAGAAGATGCGCCAATTGATCAACGCAGTTACGAATAACCGTTTTATGGCGCTTGGCGTCGGATTTCTGGTGACAGCGATCATCCAGTCAAGCTCTGTTACTTCGGTAATGGTCGTGGGTTTTGTTAACGCTGGTCTCATGACCCTTACCCAGGCGCTTGGTATCATCATGGGTGCGAATGTCGGTACCACGGTTACCGGCTGGATACTCGTGTTGAAAATCGGCAAGTACGGCCTGCCCACACTCGGTATAGCCGGATTATTCTATCTCTTCTCAAAGGAAGACCGTGTCAGGTATACTTCCATGATGATCATGGGTGTGGGTATGGTATTTTTCGGGCTTGAGCTGATGAAACAGGGTTTTCAACCGATACGCGAGATTCCGCAGTTTATCGATCTCTTTGCACGTTTCACGCCCGATACCGCTCTGGGATTAATGTTATGTGCAGCCACAGGCGCAATCGTCACGGCCATTGTACAATCATCCTCCGCGACGGTGGGTATCGCCATGGGTATGGCAGCAACCGGTGTTATCACCTATGAGACATCTGTCGCGCTTGTGCTCGGTATGAATGTCGGTACAACAATAACGGCATTTCTGGCATCGCTTGGTACAACCACCAATGCAAAACGTGCCGCGTACGGACATTCTATTTTCAACATATTGGGTGTACTCTGGATTCTACCGCTTTTTCCACTGTATGTGAAAATTCTTCCGGCAATTACCGGCACGTATCCCGGCACCATGGTTATGCATAACGGCGTTGAAACATTCCCGTATATGATAAAAGGCATTGCGGTCGCACACACCACCTTTAATATAATAAACGTCATTGTTTTCACCCCTTTTGTCAAACAACTGGCCGGACTACTGGTAAACCTCGCTCCGGATAAGCCGTTTAAGGAGGAGGCGCACCTTACGAACCTTGACATTCGCATGCTTGAAACTCCAATAATGGTAGTCGAACAGTCACACAAGGAAATCCTTAATATGGGAGAAAATATTCACCGCATGCATGAGTGCCTCCGCGATGTTATCTCGAATAATGATGTGAGTGAAGATTTGATCAAGAAGATATTCCACCGTGAAGAGGTTCTTGATACAATTCAGAAAGAAATCTCAACATTCCTTGTGAATATCCTCTCCGGCGACATACCCCATCATCTGGTTGGCGAAGCACATATGCAGATTCGCGTGGCCGATGAATATGAATCAATCAGCGATGCCATAACCAACATTCTGAAGCTCTATTTACGGCTGCGCCATGAAGGGATAACACTGCCCGAACAAAAGAAAAAGGATCTGCTGGAACTCCATGAACTGGTGGCATCGTACTTTGCCATGGTTGACAGTGCAATAGCGGAGCGAAAACCCCGGATCCTGCCTAAAGTACGTATCGAAGGGAATGCCATTACGCACCGATTCCGGGAGATGCGAAACAGTCATCTGCATAGAATTTCCAGTAACAAGATCGATCCCCTGCTCAGCGTATCCTACATTAATATGCTCAACAATTACCGCCGAATCCGCGATCACATCCTCAATATTGCGGAAGCTCTTGCCGGTGAGAAATAACCACCGGGCATTGCAATAAAGATTTTACTGTTCCTGTCTCTATCGGTATGTATATCCACGTATATATTTTTGTCGTATGCATTTATTCAGAAAAATTTTCTTGCATCTCTTTCTTGTGACTATTCAGTCAATTCAGGCATATGGTAATTATTTCGACAGTCTGGAAACCAACGAACAACTTCTCCTTCTCGACTCGGTTTGTAATTCCTTTAACATTAAAGAATGCTGCGATACTACTTTAGGAACCTGCCTTACGCTGAAACCTGAATGTTCAATTGCACACCGCATGTACAATTTTGTCTCGTGGCTCATTCTGAAAAACGATCCCTTCGAAAAATGCATGAACCAACTAAATAAGCGTTATATATCATTTTTCGGACCGGACACTTTTTCCCTGAAACCAGCGGTGTTACCCTCTGCAGGAAACCCGGCATCTCCGATTACTGTTACCGTGTATATAAGTGCATCCTGCCCGCTTTGCAAAAAGGTGTGCATTCCTTTATATATGGCTGTTTCTAAAGACGGCCCCCTTTATCAGAGGGCCAGACTTGTTCTGAAACCTTTTACAACCAGGGCCGGCGATCTTGCCCTCATGGCCGCCAATGCACAGGGGGAATTCTGGAAATTTTATCTGTCACTTGAAAATGAACACCGCAGGCTTGACACCCGGATACTTATGCAAAAAGCAAAAAAACTGGCACTCGATCTTGAACTGTTTGAGAAGCACATTTATGAGCAAACATTCGCGAAAGAGTTAATGGAGATTAGGAATGAGGCGGTGACCAACGGGGTGACTATATCTCCAACCCTGTTTATCAATAACCGGCGATACCAGAGTTATAAAGATCCGCAATGGGTAATAGACGCGGTTGACTATGAATACTTTGAGCATATACAGAAAGTGAAAAAAAAATAAAATGAAAATTACTTTTCTGGGTACCGGTACCTCACATGGTGTACCGTCAATAGACTGTGTAAAAACAAATTACCAATACTGTCCAAAAGGCGTTTGTAAAGAATCATTGCATGATCCAAAACACAATCGAACTCGATCTTCAATCTTTCTGGAATATAATGGGAAAAAGGTTCTTATCGATGTCTCTTCCGATTTTCGACAACAGGCACTCAGGGAAGTGATTAAAGAAATTGACGCGGTACTTATTACCCATATGCACGCCGACCATATCATGGGTATTCCCGACATTCGTTCGTATACCTATCCTCCCAGCGATCCGTTACCAGTCTATGGTTCCGAAGAATCTATCGATACTATCATGCAGATGTTCCACTATATATTCGACGAGGATACGTTTGAAGGCGGCGGTATTCCCCGCCTTACCTGTCATCGCATAACCGAACCGTTTACCCTTTTTGACAAAACGGTTACACCCATTCCAGTGGTGCACGGCCCCTTGACCGGGTGTGTGGGGTATAGAATAGGCTCGATGGCGTATATCCCCGACCTGAAAGAGATCAGCGAAGAAAGCAAATCAATACTGCACAACCTTGATTGTCTGGTTATTGACTGTCTGCGGGAAACACGGCCGCATATAACCCATGTTATATTACCGGAAAGCATTGCAATTGCCCGTGAACTGAAACCGGAAAAATGTTATTTTATCCACATGTGTCATGATATTCATTATAAAAAGGATGCCGTATACCTTGATCCATGGATGGCATTTTCCTATGACGGATTAACAATAGAAGTATGACACATTTTTATCTTTAACAGTGCACAATCAACGAGGATGACATGGAAGCATACAAAGAGCGGTTTATAGAATTCATGGTCAGATCACAGGTATTAACCTTTGGCAGCTTTATTACAAAAAGTGGCCGAAAAACGCCCTTTTTTATAAATACCGGTAACTATAAAACCGGCGAACAGATTAAAAAACTGGGCACCTTTTACGCCGACGCTATTTGCGCAACAATACCGGAAGAGGTAACGGTTCTGTTCGGCCCGGCATATAAAGGGATACCTCTGGTGGTCACCACCGCATCGGCACTTGCAGAGCGCGGAAAAAATCTCTCGTTCTGTTTTAACCGAAAGGAGGCAAAAGACCATGGTGAAGGAGGAACGCTTATCGGCCACACCTTGGCCGACAACGACAAGGTTCTCATTGTTGAAGATGTTACCACTGCCGGTACCTCTATCCGTGAAACGGTTCCCATTCTGAAAAGAGCTGCGGCTGTTTCAGTAACCGGTTTGATAGTATCTGTTGACCGTATGGAAAAGGGAACCGGTGAAAAAAGCGCTTTACAGGAACTGCGTGAGGAATTTAATATGATCACCACGGCAATTGTCACCCTGGAAGAGATTGTTTCCTACCTGTATAACCGCGAAATCGACGGCATCGTGGTACTTGATGATTCGATAAAGCAGAATATTGTCGCTTATCGCCTTCAGTATGGAGCTGTGGAATGATACCGCTTTCACAGAATCCGCCCGCACGGTTCCCGGCCCGCACTATCCATGAAGCGGAAAACCCGTGGTGGGTGGCAAAAATCAAGCCCCGGCAGGAAAAGGCTCTGGCCTTTGATCTTATAAAACACAACGTAGAATACTATCTGCCGATGTACACCAAGGTCACGAGGCGGCGGGATAACAATAAACCGAGAAAATCAATTGTCTGCCTCTTCCCAGGCTATATAAGCTTCTCGCCGCAAAAGGGATATGAAAGGGACATATATGCCACAAACCGCGTCGTCAATTTAATTGAGGTAAAGAACCAATCCCATTTCAAAAAAGAGCTTGAGCAGGTATACCATGCAATCGACCTGGGCATTCCCATTGAACCTTATCAAGGAGACGATCTCACGCCGGGGCAACGTGTCGAGGTTACTTCGGGGCCCATGCGCGGGATTCAGGGATTAATTCACAAAATACATGCCCGTCATAAACTTATCCTTTCTGTGGATTTGCTTGGCAAGGCTGCTGTAAGCATTGACGCTCATCTGGTTAAGCCGATCTGAACTTTTTTCTGCGAATTTTCTCTACTTGCAAACCATAAATACGTAATAAATATAACAGTATCGCATACTGCTGATTTATATTGAAAATCAATGTTTTCTAATGTATAATTTATCAATTAGTTAGAAGCGTTACATTATAGTAATTTATTAAGATAAATCTCTGTATTTTATTACCTGAGTAAGCGCCTCATCAATTGAGGGTACTGCCGACGGGGGAATGGTATATCTATTGGTATTTTGAATCGGCATATTTTTATTCCCTTCCGAATCGCGGGGTGTTGTCGGCACAACCATGCGCCGTTTAAACAAATGCTTTACTTATGCTAATTGATCTGCATACCCATAGTACGGCATCGGACGGTTCATTTTCTCCTGAAGAGTTGATCGATTATGCGCTTGAGATTGGCGTTGACATTATCGCTCTCTGCGACCACGACACCACTGCCGGCCTCAACTCTTTTCTTCAGTACAGTAATACGAAAACTCTCAAAGCCATTCCCGGGGTCGAACTCTCTGCAACATGGAAAAAAGGTAACTGCCATATTGTCGGCCTCGGGGTATCCGACAACTACGCACCGCTTGAATCGGTGCTTCAGCAGATACGGGACAGCAGGGACAATCGCAATGAATTAATTATCAGAAAACTGAATGAACTCGGCATCGCGATTTCGCTGGATACCGTTGAAGCGCTTGCTGGCGGAGACGTTGTTGCCCGGCCGCATATCGCCCGGATCATGTTACAGCGGGGGTATGTTTCATCGGTTCAGGAGGCGTTCGACAAGTACCTCGCAAAAGGTGCTCCGGCCTATATCGACCGCTATCGTCTGGATCCGGAAAAGGCGGTTGCGCTTCTTAAAGAAGCGGGTGCATTGCCTGTCCTGGCACACCCGTCACAACTGCAATTACCCAACGAGCGGATTGATTCGCTGGTTGAAAAGCTTAAACCATATGGGCTTGCCGGCATTGAGGTATATACACCCTACACCGACGACAATGATATTGCACCCTATTGTGCTATTGCAGACAGATACGGCCTTTTCATCTCCGGCGGCTCCGACTTTCACGGTGAGAGTAAACCGGATCACTATCTGGGGTATTATAGAAAAGAAACCCCCATTCCCATTAAAGGTACAAAAAGCATACTCAAAATACTTAACTGCCCGGTATGATATATTTTACATGACTTTATAATACACGCACCAATCAATTGTAAGGAACAGTATGTCATATAATCCGAATATCTGTGTCATCGGCCTGGGATATGTGGGGCTTCCCCTTGCAGTGGAGCTGGCGAACTATTATGCCGTTATCGGCTTTGATATTAACGAAAAAAGAATAGATAAATTGAATAACGGCATTGACCCGAATGGTGAAGTTTCCGGTGAACATTTACAGGCATCGTCGCTGCGCTATACCTCTGAAGTAACAGATATCTTACAAGCCGATTTCATTATTATAGCCGTACCGACCCCTATTGATGAACACAACATTCCCGACCTTACCCCGATTATCAAAGCATCCGAGACGGTTGGCAGAAATCTGAAGGATGGTGCAATTGTGGTATATGAATCCACGGTATATCCCGGTGTCACGGAAGAGGAGTGTGTTCCCATTCTCGAAAAGGAATCGGGTAAAACCTGGAAAGAAGATTTCTTTGTCGGATACTCACCGGAACGAATCAATCCCGGGGATAAAGTACACACCTTTGCCACAATTACGAAAGTGGTGTCCGGCGATACTCCCGAAACGCTTGACAAAGTCGCGGATGTATACGGTACTGCCGTTACCGCCGGTGTGCATAAGGCGTCATCGATAAAAGTCGCCGAAGCCGCAAAGGTGATCGAGAACACACAGCGTGACATCAATATCGCCCTGATGAATGAACTGCGGATTATATTTGACAAAATGGGTATATCCACCACAGAGGTACTTGACGCTGCACGAACAAAATGGAACTTCCTTCCCTTCGAGCCCGGTCTTGTCGGCGGCCACTGTATCGGTGTCGACCCCTATTACCTGGCCTATAAAGCGGAAGCTATCGGGCATCACCCGCAGATAATCATGGCGGGCAGGCGCATTAACGATGCCATGGGAAGGTATTTCGCCCGGGAAATGATCAAGCGCATGATCCACCGCAACCTTACGATAAAAGATTCCCGGGTGTTAATCCTCGGCATTACCTTCAAGGAAAACTGTCCGGATATCCGCAATTCAAAGGTAATCGATATTATCCGTGAACTCCGGGACTTCCATGTCCAGGTTGATGTCTGGGATCCCGTAGCCTCTCCGGAGGAGGTTAATCACGAATACGGTCTTACCTTGCATGAACAACCGGAGCTGCATACCTATGACGGCATTATTCTCGCAGTAAAACATGCTATTTTTCTGCAATCTGGTGCTGACAAGCTTAAAAAGTACGGCAAAGAGGACACCGTGTTTTACGATGTGAAGGAAGCACTCGTATAACAAAACAATAATTAGTTGCTAATAACTATTTAATATAGACAAAGTTACGTTTGTCAGATTAAACGGAAAGCAATCAACTCAGATGAACATACTCGGCATATCAGCCTTCTATCACGACAGCGCAGCCTGTTTAATACAGGACGGCAAAATAACCGCTGCGGCGCAGGAGGAGCGTTTCTCCCGCAAGAAGCACGATCCCCGCTTTCCAAAACATGCGGCTGAATACTGCCTTCGTGAAGGAGAAATTACCGTTGACGAGGTCGATTATGTAGTCTTTTACGACAAACCCTTTCTCACCTTTGAACGGCTTCTTCTCACCTATCTAACCGTTGCGCCGAAGGGGCTCAAATCCTGGCTTGAGGCCATGCCGCTGTGGCTTGGAAAAAAATTACACATACCAAAAGTAATCGGACGCGAGCTGGGATATACCGGGGATGTCCTCTTTACCGAGCACCATGAAGCCCATGCCGCGTCAGCCTTTTTCCCATCACCCTTTGAAGAAGCCGCGGTTCTTACGGTGGACGGTGTCGGCGAATGGGCAACCGCCAGCTATGGCTTCGGCAGGGGAAATGATCTCACCCTGCTGAAAGAGCTTCACTTCCCGGACTCGCTCGGACTGCTCTATTCAGCATTTACCTATTTTACCGGTTTCAAGGTTAATTCCGGTGAATATAAATTAATGGGCCTCGCGCCGTACGGTAAGCCAAAGTACCGTGACATTATTCTCTCCGAGCTCATTGACGTAAAAGAAGACGGGTCTTTGCGGTTAAATCAGCACTATTTTAATTTCCTCGGCGGCCTTACAATGACCAACAAACGCTTTGCCGGATTATTCGGCGGGCCCGAAAGAAAGCCCGAATCCACCATTACGCAACGTGAGATGGATATCGCTGCAAGTATCCAGAAAGTCACTGAAGAAATTGTCATGAAAATGGCAACCCATGTCTATAACGAAACAAAGCAGAAGAATCTCTGTCTTGCCGGCGGTGTCGCACTCAACTGTGTTGCCAACGGCAACATTCTGCGAAAGGGCAATTTCGAACATATCTGGATACAGCCTGCTGCCGGGGATGCCGGCGGCGCACTGGGTGCCGCATTGTCCGTATGGTACCGGTTTCTCGGAAATGAAAGAAAGATTGTCGACGGCAAAGATTTTCAACAGGGCAGCTATCTCGGCCCGGTATTTACGAAAGAAGAGGTTAAAAACTTTTTACATTCGCGCGGCTGTCCCTATACAATACTCTCCGAAGAAGAAAAACCAAAGGCTGTTGCCGCTCAGATAGCTGCGGGAAAAATTGTCGGCTATCTCTGCGGCAGAATGGAATTCGGGCCACGTGCCCTGGGAGCACGGAGCATTCTCGGTGATGCGCGGAGCGAAGAGACCCAGACAACCATGAATCTGAAGATAAAGTACCGGGAGTCGTTCAGGCCCTTTGCGCCAACTGTACTGGAGGAAAAAGAGTCGGAATACTTTGAGATTGATACCCCCAGCCCGTATATGCTGCTGGTCGCCAATGTAAAGGAAGACCGCTGCATCCCTAAAAAGGTTCCGGACAATGCAGAGCTTATGCAACGCCTGAAAGAAAAACGAAGCGACATACCGGCTATTACCCATCTTGATTATTCAGCTCGATTACAAACAGTAAACAAGAACACCAAACCGGATTACCATGCGATAATCTCAGAATTCGAGAAACTTACGGGCTGCGCGGTTATCGTCAATACCAGCTTTAACGTGCGCGGCGAGCCCATTGTCTGCACACCGGAAGACGCCTATAAATGCTTCATGCGAACCGAAATGGATGTGCTGGTTTTAGAGAATTGTATTCTTTACAAAGAGAAT
This sequence comes from uncultured Fibrobacterota bacterium, assembly GCA_964543525.1. Taxonomy (GTDB): domain Bacteria; phylum Fibrobacterota; class Chitinivibrionia; order Chitinivibrionales; family JANQEN01; genus CBDVBE01. Next base: position 15,169 of record CAZIYW010000104.1, read on the forward strand.
CAACCGGAATGGAAAGAGGGTAAAGAGTGGCGGCAGGATCTGGTACTAGATTAGGAAGATGGAGTAATGGAGTGTTGGAATAGTGGAATGATGAGGAATTTTATATTCCGGATTGCAGATTTTAGATTTTAAAAATTCAAATAAAATAAAAATATTCTTGGTGCCTCTTTAGCTAAATACTACTATGACAAAACAAGAGACAAGAAAATTCGGGATAATCGCCTTTATCTTTTTCAGCGGCCTGTGTGGAGTAAGTGTCTGGCGTAATAAAGAGGTTTTAACCTGGTTCTTCGGCACCATTGCTTTTTTAGGGTTTGCTCTGCTCCTGCTGCCCGGCCCTCTTGCACCTCTTCACTCCGGGTGGCTGAAAGTTGGCCATTTTATAGGAAAAACAATAACCGTTATTCTCATGTCAATCGCATACTACCTTGTCATTACCCCCGCTGCTCTTATTAAACGAAGAGCAGGAGGCAGGCCGATTCCCCTGAAACCGGATAAGAACTGTTCAACATACTGGGTGGAACGAACAGAGCCAGCGCAGCCTAAGGAGAGATTTCTTAAACGTTTTTAAAAAAAATGCCACAGAGAGTAAGAGAATGGAGTAATGGAGTTTTGGAGTAATGGAATATTGATCAATTCATAAAACACTCTGCGAACTCCGCGGTGAACCTGTCTTCAAAAAGGATTTTATATGCTAAATCAATCCCTGATAAAAGAATTCTGGGAATTCATGAAAGTTAGGAAAAAATTCTGGCTCCTACCTATAATTATTATCCTCCTCCTCTTCGGAGCCCTGATCGTCTTCACAGAAAGCAGCGCTATCGCGCCTTTTATTTATACGCTGTTCTAATTATTTTATATTAATCTGTAATCTGAAAAACAGTACGATATTTGCCAGAAACAGACTCTAATGAATTCAGGATTAATACAAGATGATCAGTAATGAAAAAATTGATCAGGCCGTATCAATTATTGTTAAACATGCATCTCCGGAAAAGATAATCCTGTTCGGCTCCTATGCAAACGGTAATCCAGAAAAAGATAGTGACATTGACCTTTTCATAGTTGAATCAAAATTAAAAAATAAATACAAAGAAACAGTGCGGCTGCGAAGAGCCCTCAGCCCACTCAGAATCCCGGTAGATATTATCGTTCATAGTAATAAATCCCTTAAAAACTGGGGGCATATTCCTGGAACTTTAATGTACACTATTTTAAAAGAAGGCAAAACGCTTTATGAAAAAACCTAAGGATTACGCAGTCCTTTTATTACATAAAGCAAAACAGGACGCCCTATTATTCGATAAGCTTATTGACGATCATGAAATTTCAGATGAAATACTTGGATTCCATATAGAGCAGGCAATTGAAAAATCATTAAAATGCATCTTAGTATTTCACAGCATACCATTCCGTAAAACGCACGATATCAGAGAGCTTCTTGACTTAATACATGATAATAACATACAACTCCCCGAGAAATTCATTACTATTGACGAATGGACACCCTATGCAGTCCAATACCGCTATGACGATATAAACACTGATACCGCTTCATTTGATAGAAAAAATGCTCGAGTAACAATGTGGGATCTTATTAAATGGATAGACTCCTACATTGGGTAACTTTCAAACCGCAAAGTGCGAAATAATAACCTATAACCTTTTTTCATAAGAAAAAATTCCTATTAACAAATACACGATCGTCTTTACCGAAAGCAGCGCTATAGCGCCTTTTGTTTATACGCTATTCTAATAATTCATAAGACACTATCTATGAGCACAACCGCTACAATCAAACCAAAAATACATGTATATTTAAAATTGTTTCTTAAATTATCATCATTCTTTCTCTATTTTACGAAACAGACACCTGAAAGGCATGCGAGCCTTTAAAGAGGATTTTACCGCAAAAAAATATCTGGTCGTATCACTGGATAAAGAACCACGAAAAACATCAGACGGTATTGAAATACTTCCCTGAAAAACGTTCCTTGAACGATTATGGCAGGGTTAGATAGTGTAACACGAGGGTGCGAAGGTACGAGTGTATACAAAACACATTTTAGATGTTGGATTTTAGATTTATGATTTATCCCTCTTCGCATACCCCGGCTCCGCGTTCCAACGCCCAGGCAAGGCAAACGAAGGCGGCTGAACTCCGAAATAACGTATAATGAAATACAATACAAAGAAATATTTTTGAAGTATATTAATAAGTGGGAAGACAATATAACCAAAAGAGGACAAAAATGAAAACATTTAAAATTATCGTAGAAAAACATCCTGATACGTATGTTGCATACCCCCTAGGATTAAAGGGAATTATTGTGGGACAGGGAAACAGCTATGAGGAAGCCTTTGCTGATGTCAAATCCGCCATTATCTTTCACATAGAAACATTCGGTATTGATTCAGTTACAGATAAGGATGACCGGGTATTGGAAGCCTTCCTTGCAGAGACAGGTATAGCAGTTTAATGACTAAATTTCCAATAGATGCCCCTAAGAATAAAGTCCTCAAAGCATTATACCACCTTGGTTTTTCACTGGTACGTGAAGGAAATCATATCTCCATGATAAGAAATAATCAAGATGGAACAAATACTCCTCTTACCATGCCTAACCACCGTTTTATAAAATCATCTACATTAAGAACTGTTTGCTCGCAAGCAGGTATCACAAGGCAAGAATTTCTGGATGCATATAGTAAACGTAGATAACCTAAAGACACAAGCGCACGACAGCACGAGTGTACGAAGATACGAGGGTACGAGTGTATGCAAAACACTTATACATATCAACTGATATAACATTATAACGAACGACGCTTCACGCTTCACGAATAAAGCATCTACCCATTTGGTTATTTATTATTTTGAGGTCTTGTTTTATATTAATATCTATAACACCTAAATTATAATAACATCACCTATTGATCTAATTATGAAACCAGATAAAAAACTGCAACATGTTATTAATATTATAGCTAAAAATTACCATCCGGAAAAAATAATCCTGTTCGGCTCTTATGCCCGCGGTGAAAATAATTATGACAGTGATATAGACCTTTTAATAATTAAAGAGTCCAAACTCCCCCGATATAAAAGAGTCCTTGAAATACGCAAATATCTAAGAGGATTAAAGATACCGTTGGATATTATAGTTTACACGAAGGCTGAAATCGAAAAATGGAAAAATGTAAAAAGCACCTTTGTAAATAATGTCATGCAAGAGGGAACGGTCGTCTATGGCTGATCCTTCACAGGAACTATCACAAGGATGGATGCATAAAGCTGACCATGATATTGGAATTGCTCAACTTGCCCTAAATCAAAAACCGGAATATACGGATGCAATCTGCTTCCATTGTCAACAGGCCGCTGAAAAATACCTTAAAGCATTACTCGTTTTTAAAGAAATAGAATTTAAAAGAACACATAGCTTAACCTATCTTCTTGACTTACTCTCTGAGAAAATAAATATCTCTGATAAATTATACTCGTATGTTGAAAAACTGGAATCCTTTGCGGTTGAAGTACGCTATCCAGACGATATGTATGAACCCACCCGCAAAGAGGCTAAAGAAGCTTTAAACGCAGCTGTTAAAATCAAAACCTTTGTACTAAGCAAAATAACAAACAAATAACCCATTTTAGATTTTTGATTTATGATTTTAGATTTTAAAACCGTTAACCGTTAACTATCAACCTGTAATGCTTCTCATGGAATCGGATAATCCTGCCCATAAATTAAGTTATTTTAC
>CAZIYW010000105.1:0-18692 GCA_964543525.1 uncultured Fibrobacterota bacterium
CTCAGCCGAAAGGGCTTGATTTTTGATAATAAAATCGCTCAGCTTAGGTATAAAATGCTTTATATTTTTTTTCGACATCTCGACTGATACCAAAAGCTTATCATTTTAATCCGGAGAAGTCTTTCCTTAAAAGTACGATCGTAATTTTTTCTCACATCTTTGGCACCTCTTAAAAATTAATCTGTTAAATCCGGAATGGTACCTCTTTTATTGTATACTTCAGGATTATCTGCCGGCGAGTTGCTTTCTTTTTCCCTATCATCACTACCTTTACAATTAAAAAAATAATATCCCCGCGTTACTATATTTAAGACAGTGATATGTACTGTGTTATCTCACCATGTGTAAAGTCATCCCTGAAAGGAAGCCCATAGCGATAGAAAGAAATTATCAGAGCATTATCAAATAACATATAATATTTTCATAAAAGTGTAATACCAATAAAAAGCCGCTGCGCCCGGTCCGGCATGTAAAACGTTTACAAAGGAATAATAACATGACTTCCTTTGACTGGAAGAAAATCTATGCAGAAAAGCTTCTCCCTCCTCAGGAAGCAATAAGGCATATAACCAACGGCCATACTATTCTTATAGGCTCGGGAGCTTCAGAACCGGTTACACTTACCAATACACTCGCCCTCATGGCCGAGAAATTCTGGGATATAAAAATTTTTCATCTGCTTGCCCAGCGTGAACCTGTGCTGGCCAGGGACAACCTTGCACTGCGATTCCATTACAATACCTTTTATTTCGGTCGCTGTGTTGAAGACGCCATGGCTGCGGGATCTGTTGACTACACCCCTATGGAATTGAGCGATCTTCCTGATTCCATCGGAAAAGGAAACATCAAAACTGATGTGGTGCTTGTCATGGTCTCACCACCGGATAAAAATGGTAACTGCTGTCTCGGTGTTTCCGTTGACTTACTGCTGGCCGCAGTCAAGCATGCCCGGCTGGTCATTGCCCAGGTGAATCGATATATGCCGATAACCTGGGGCGACACCTTCATTACGACGGATGATATTGACTATTTTGTTGAAAGCCATGAGCAGCTCATTGAGGTGCCGTCACCGCAGCTTGATCCCGTTGCCCTAACCATCGGTCGTCATATCGCCTCAATCATTGAAAACGGTGCCACACTCCACTTTGACACCGGCCCGATCAGTTTATCCACAATGCGGTATCTTGACACGAAGAAGGCCCTGGGCATACACACCCTGGTGCTTACCACGGAAATCATGCGTCTGATAAAGGCGGGAGTGGTTGACAACAGCAAAAAAAATATCGACAAGGGAAAAACCGTTGCGTCTCTCGCCTTTGGCTCCCGGGATCTGTATGATTTTATCAACCAGAATCCTTCAATCAGCCTGCGACCTCTTGATTATGTCAGCAACCCCTTCGTTATCGCACAGATTGCCAACATGGTGTCGATCCTCAGTGTACAGGAAATCGATCTCACTGGCCTTGCACGCATTGACATACGAGGCATATCAAACTTCCAGAGTCTGCCAACCGGTATGGATTTCCTTAACAGTACCAGTCGCGCCAAAGGCGGTTTTACTGTTCTCGGACTGTATTCAACCACCCTGGACGGCAAGAAATCGCGCATCCTCTCACAATTGCACGGCCGGGGTTTCTTCTTTAACCGCAGCAAAGTCGATTTCGTGGTTACTGAATACGGTTCTGTGTATCTTTACGGCCTTTCAATCCGCGAACGGGCGATTGCCCTTATCTCAATTGCCCATCCGAAATTCCGTAAACAACTTCTCCGTGAGGCTAAAGAACTGTTATATGTCACGGAGAATCAGATTATTCCTCCGGAAGACGGCGGTATTTATCCCCACCACCTGGAAACCAGACAGACTTTCAAGGATGGCCTCGAGGTGTTTTTCAGACCGATAAAACCCTACGACATCCGACGGGTTCAGCGGATGTTCTATTCGCTCTCCCCCAAGTCAATCCACAATCGATATCACGGTACCATAAAAATTCTAAGGTTCAAAGATGCGCAGACAATGACCAATATCGATTACAAACGGGAAATGGCAATTGTCGGATTTATCGGTCCCCGGGAGGACAAACAGATCATTGCCGAGGCACGCTACATGTATAACCCTAACAACAATATGGGTGAATTTGACGTTGTTGTCAGCGACGACTACCAGGGAAAAGGTATCGGCGGATTCCTGGTACGTTACCTTACCAACATTGCGTACGCCCGCGGTCTTTCAGGATTATATGCCGAAGTGATTGCATACAACCACCCGACCATGAAAATACTCCAGAAGGCATGGCCTACGGCGATGAAACGTTTCGATTCTGGACTCTGCACCTTTACCGTGCGATTTCCGGAAAAAGACGTTTACTATCCGAAAAACAGTGTCCTGATATACTCAGGACGTTTCGGGGATTTTACCTTTGGTAAAGACCACCCCATGAACTGTAACCGGATGCACCATACCTACCTGAAAATTCTGCACGAAGGATTCCTGAATGAGCCGTGGATTAAGGTCGAGGAGCCGGTTGCCATAACAAAGGAAATCCTTACCGAATCGCACGACCCCGATTTTATAGAGGCGCTGGAGCGTTCGAATTCAGGCATCTGGCATGACGAATTTGTCAAGTACAACCTTGGCGGTGACGATTGCCCGGTATTCAGAGGACTTTTCGATTATGTGCTGCTTTACTGCGCCGCCACCTACACGGCAGTACAACAGGTAATAAACGATAACGCCAATGTCGTATTCAACCTCATGGGCGGATTCCACCACGCCGGCAGAAGCCACGCCGAAGGTTTTTGTTATGTCAACGATGTAATTATCGCCCTTGATCTTCTGCTGGCTCAGGGATACCGCATCGCCTACATCGATATCGACGCCCATCACGGCAACGGTGTGCAGGATGCCTACTACCAGGATGATCGCGTCCTGTTTATCTCGCTGCATGAAAGCGGGAAAACCCTCTATCCCTGGTCAGGATTCGAGACCGAAATCGGATCCGAACTCGGCAGAGGGTATACCATAAATATTCCGCTTCCGCAGGAGACCGATGATGAGGCCTACGAATGGATATTCAGGCGTGTGGTTACCCCCGCTGTAACCGCCTTTTCACCAACCATTGTAGTTGCGGTTATCGGTACCGATACGCATAAAAACGATCCCCTGAGCTCCCTGGCTCTGACCAACAACGGGATGGCTGCAGTTATGAAAGAGATGCGTGATTACTGCAACACCATGCTGCTGCTCGGCGGCGGAGGATACGATCAGGTTGCTGCCACCAACGGCTGGTGCCGATTATGGGCCACGGCTAACCGGATAGACACAACGCCCGATTACCTTTCCGTGGTTGGAGGGGTATTTCTCGGTAACCAGGAACTGCAACACCTTGACATTATCGATATGCAATTTCGCGTTTCAGGAAAGAAAAAGGAATCGATAATGCAGACCCTGGAAACACTTGCCTTATTTCATGAAAAGACAACTATACCACTTATAAAAACCTGACTGAAAAATTAAAAAGGACGATATAGACGATATGAACAGGACGAGCAGGGAAATTTCAGCTATTCAGCCTCTTCAATTTTAATCCTGCCGGTGGGGCAGAGATAGGCGCACGCACCACAGCCGATACAGGTCTCTGAAACCTCATTGTATGGAGTCTGAATGGTACGTTTCCCGCCTCGCATGGCAAAACTTATGGCATGACGCTGAGACACTTCGGCGCAGGCGCGCGTGCACAGGCCGCAGAGAATGCAGTTTTCCTTCTCTTCCTTGAGCCTGATACGGGTCCCGGTGACGCCGTATTCCGCGGCGAGCTCTCTGATCCTCTCTGAATGCGGTACCCGTGCCAGCATGAGTTCAAAAATGATTTTACGGGTTTTCAGTACACGCTCAGTATCCGTCTTTACAATCAATCCGTCAAAGACCTTATATACACAAGCGGGCTGTAGTGACGACCATCCCCTTTTAATAACCTCTACCAGACAGAGACGACATGCGGCATAGGGCTCCAGCTCCGGATGATAACATAAATGCGGAATCCTGATTCCCGCATCCAGTGCTACTTCAAGTACAGTTTTTCCTTCTTCAACAGTAAATTCCTTATCATTAATTGTAATCGTAACCACAGGCTCGTACCTTGTCTTTTTAGTGGTTAAACAATATCTATCGCATTAAATTTACAGACACCGTAACAGATACCGCATTTTGTGCATTTTTCCTGGTTGATTTCCGCCACCTGTTTCTTTTCCCAGGTAATGGCGCCGACCGGGCAGTTTTTAAAGCACAATCCGCATTTTTTACAGGCCTCTGCATTGACCTTATATTGGAAAAGGTTTTTACAGACACCTGCGGGACACTTTTTGTCACGAATATGGGTTTCGTATTCTTCACGGAAATATTTCAGGGTACTCAGCACCGGATTCGGCAGTGACTTACCCAGCCCACACAACGACCCCTCAATTATTGCATTACTGATTTCCTCGAGAAGACCAAGATCTTCTTCACGGCCCGTACCCTCACTTATCCTGTCAAGTATCTCAAGCAGTGCTTCAGAGCCGTCCCGGCAGGTGGTACACTTGCCGCAGGATTCATCGTTACAGAATTCGATGAAATACTTTGCCACGTTGACCATACAGGTGTTTTCATCCATGGCAATCATACCGCCGGAACCCATCATGGAACCGGCCCTGGTAAGTTCATCAAAATCCACAGGCATATCAAGCATGCTTTCGGGGATACAGCCGCCGGAGGGCCCACCGGTTTGCACGCCCTTCAGCTTCTTTCCTTTGGGAACACCGCCGCCTATATCGTAGATGATCTGCCTGAGAGCGGTACCCATCTGTACCTCGATGAGGCCGGTGTTTTCGATATTGCCGACCAGGGAAAACACCTTGGTGCCTTTACTCTTTTCAGTACCCATACCGGCGAACCACTCGGCGCCTTTCAGAATAATAATCGGCACATTGGCGTAAGTTTCTACATTGTTAAGCACGGTCGGTTTCTGCCAAAGCCCCTTTTCGGTTGCATGATCATACTTCGGAGTCGGCTCACCCACCTTCCCTTCAATGGAGGCGCGGAGCGCACTGGATTCACCACACACAAACGCACCTGCCCCCTGCTTGATATGGATATCAAAGGAGAAATCGGTACCGAAAATTCTTTGGCCGAGAAGGCCGTATTCGCGGGCCTGTTCAATAGCAATGCCCAGGCGGCTGCGAGCGAGTGGATACTCGGTACGGATATACACAAATCCGGTATCTGAACCTATGGCATAAGCATTAATCAGCATGCCCTCAATGACAGAATGCGGATCCGCTTCTATAATGCTCCTGTCCATGTAGGCCCCCGGATCGCCTTCGTCGGCATTGCAGATAATATACTTCGGTTTTCGTTTTGATTTTGCCGCAGATGCCCACTTCCTGCCCGTAGCAAATCCGCCGCCGCCGCGTCCGCGCAGTCCCGAATTGGCTATCTCATTCACCACATCCTCAGGAGTCATTTCCGTAAGCACCTTTGCCAGCGCCCTATAGCCGTCACGGGCAATATAGTCATCAATGCGCTCAGGATCAATATGCCCCTTGTTTCTCAATGCAATCAGAGTCTGATGGGCAAAGAAATCAATTTCATTCATCCTGGCAATAACCTCTTTTTTGCCCGGCGGATGGTACATATATTTCTCAACGGGATTGCCGTTGACAAAATGCTCTTCCACCAGGTAAGGTATGTCCTCCTCTTTTATACTGTGATAGAAAATGCCGTCAGGCATAACCGTCATCACGGGGCCGACCGCGCAAAACCCGTTACATCCTGTCAGAATAACGCTGATTTTTTTATCCAGTCCATGCTTCGACAGCTCCTTTTCAAGGGCAACTTTTATCCGCCTTGATTTCAAGGAAACACAGGCTGTCCCCGCACACAGCATGATATTCTTTTTGTCACCAAGCGGCGTGCCTTCGCGTAAAGCGACCGTATCCTTCTCCCTCTCTACAATTTTATCCAGATCTGCAATTGTCAGTTTTGGCATGTTCTTACTTTCCCTTATACATATCTATAAGTTCAGCTACCTTTTTCGTGGTCATTAATCCATGAACTTCGTCGTTTACTGTTAAAACAGGTGCAAGGCCACAGCATCCGATGCACCGTACCGCTTCAAGGGTAAATTCCAAATCGCTCGTTGTTTCACCTGGATTAACCCCCAGTTTCTCTTTAAAGGATTCGAGGATATCGGCCGCACCCTTCACGTGACAGGCGGTGCCGGTGCAGATGGAAATAATATACTTTCCCCTGGGCTTCAGGCTGAATGCGTTATAAAATGTTGCGATCCTGAACAACTCGCTTAAAGGCACTTCCATTTCTTTTGATATGGCCCTAAGAACCGGTTCCGGAAGATACTTATAATGCTCATTAACGGCCTGCAGTACAGGCATCAGATTCCCGCGCATATCGCGGAATTTTTCAACAATGTCTTCAACAACGATACGATCTTCTTTTGGAAGCTTTTTATGTTTTTTACTTTCCGGGACCATTTCCGGACGGTCAGTAGGAAGGAATTTCCATTTCAGCTTCGTATCGATGGCGCCGGCTTTAACCATTGATTTAACCGAGGTGATAAGATCGGGAATATAGAGCTGGAGATCTTCCTTGACTTTCACCTGGCAGGCAAGACGGGTACCCAGTTTCTCTTCTTCCTTACTGATAAAGAGTTCTTCGGTCGGGAGCATTTCTCCGCCACCGCTTGACATCTGAACCTTACAATATCCGCAGCTCCCCCGTCCACCGCACGGCGCTGAGATACTGACACCATTCGATATCAATGCAGACAAAAGGCTTCCGCCGCCCTGTACGGTAAATTCCTTCTCCTCATCCTCCTTTTTGATAGATACCCTGCATTCACCATAGGAGACAAGCAGCTTGTCAGCAATAGTGAGTAACAGCGTAATCACAAAAAGAACCGATACAATAATAATTACAGGAGTAAACATCCAATTTCCTCCATAGAACCGTTGCCTGTCTATACCATTCCGCTGAAACCGAGGAATGCCAATGCTATTATGCCGGTGATAATCATAATGATACCGGGACCTTTCAGTCCCTTGGGAACATCACCGACAAGTTCCAGTTTTTCATATATTGCGGCAACAAGTATAATGGCCAGCCAGAAACCTGTCGCTGCACCAATTGCATAAATAAGTGTCTGAATGTATGAAAATTCCTGCCTGACCAGATTGAGCGACACAAAAAGAACGGTGCAGTTGACCGTGATCAGTGGCAGAAAAATACCAAAGGCAGCCTGCAGTGCCGGAAAGAACCGCTCCATAATCATCTCTACGAGCTGCACAGATGCCGCAATAACAATAATAAAAACGATATATTTAATGATACCGCTGTTTGTCGGAACCAGTATCAGATGATAGATAGGCCAGTTAATTGCTGCGGTAAGGAATATCACAAATATAACCGCAACGCCCATACCAAAGGATGTTTTCAGGCTTCGTGCCAGAGAAACAAACGGACACATACCCAACAGGTAAGTCAGTGCAACATTCTGCGTGAAAATTGCAGCAATAAAAATGGTTATTAATGACATTTCATTCATGTACGATTACCCTTTCCCCGGAGGCTCGATATCTGCCAGTGTTCGTGTAACCCATAAAAAAGTTCCCAGCAGAAAAAATGCGCCGGCAGGAGCGGCCATGATAGCCCAGCTCATCCACGTGCCGGGAAGAATCTGAAATCCAAGCAGTGTTCCGAAAGCCAGAATCTCACGGATAATGGCAATAGTGACAAGTGTATAGGTATAGGCGAGACCGTTAGCAATGGCATCAAGGATTGAGTGATAGGTATCGTTTTGCACAAAGAATGCCTCGGCCCTGCCCATGATAATACAATTGGTAATTATAAGACCGACATAGGGTCCCAGTGCCTCGCTGATAGTAGGCACCACTGCTTTGAGAGCCAGATCAACTATGGTTACTCCCGATGCAATGGTTATCATATAGGTGATGATCCTCACTCGTGATGGAATCAATTTCCGCAGCAGTGAGATAAGCACACCGGTCAGCAGCAGGACAAAAACAACCCCCGCGCTCATGGCTATTGCATTCTCTACTTTATTTGAAACAGCCAGCGCGGAACAGATGCCGAGGGTTGCCGAGCTGATCGGGTGCTCAGACCATATACCGTTTTTTATAACCTTATATCCCTTGGCTCCAAAAACCGTTTTTAATAGCATTATTCACCCTCGCTCACAAGAGAGATATATTCTTTTGATTCCGTATTTATCAGTTTCTCAAAGGCCTTGCTGGTGAGTGTAGCGCCGGTAATGCCCTGTACCTCATTCTCTTTTTCCGCAGTTCCTGCAACGATCACTTCAAGCTGCGGTACAATTTTTTTGCCCTTAAACGTATCCAGTTTCTTTTTTTCCAAAACCCTGTCACCGAGACCGGGTGTCTCAACATGGCTTACAATAGTAATCCCCTTGATTGTTTTGAGATCCGATTCCAGTGCCATGACCCCGGAAATAGGTCCCTGAGAGCCCGATCCGGTAATATTAAAGGCAATAGCACCTGACTTTGTGCGGTATATCGTTTTATCTCCTTTTTCTATAACATCAACATTCTCACTGAATACCGCCTCAATGTCCTGTCCTTCATAAGAAATACCAAATGCACCGAGAACACTCTTACGCAGTTTTTCAGCCTGATATTTCTCAATATAGGGCCTGGTGTATTTATCGACAACAACCAGCGCTGTTGTCCAGGTTGACCCCAGAATAAGGACAAAAACGATCATACAGATTTTTTCTTTCATTCTTTCACCTGCCTGTATTGTGTCTTGAGAATAACATGATCTATAAGCGGTGTAAACGCATTCATTATTACAATACTGAACATAACCCCTTCAACATAAGAAGAGAAACTGCGAATAAGTACTGTCAGCAATCCGCACAGTACACCGAAGATATATTTGCCGATTTTAGTAACCGGTGCGGTAACCGGGTCAGTGGCCATGTACATGGCGCCGAAAAGCATGCCGCCGCCCAGGATCTGAAATCCCACCGGTGCAACCGCATCCGCATTGAGGGCATGGCCAATCCAGCCGAAGAGCGCCACGGCGCCGATATATGAAATTGGAATCCGCCAGTTGCTTACCCTGGTCCACATCAGGAATATACCGCCGATAATAATGCCGAGGTGAAAGGTCTCGCCGATACTTCCGGCTGTATTACCCCAGAGAAGATCCCCGTATGAAGTAATAATATTCTGGGTTTTGTAAATGGACATGGGTGTCGCTGACGTTATCGCATCGGTATAGTTGTGGGTAAGTCCGAGTTTCTGAAAAAGTCCCAGCGGGTCCATCGGCATCTTAAACCGGGTAGTCATTGATGCGGGGAACGCTATAGTGACAAACAGCCTGCCGACCAGTGCCGGGTTAAATATATTTTTTCCGGTTCCTCCGAATACTTCCTTACCGAATACCACCCCGAACATGCTGCCTACGGCGACCATCCAGAGCGGCGTTGTCGGCGGGAGTACCATGGGAAAGATAAGGCCGGTAACAAAAAAACCCTCGTGGATTTCTCCCTTGCGGATTACCGCAAATGCGACCTCGCATATACCCCCGGCAATATAAGACACCAGGATCATCGCGATGACATAGGGGCCGAAAAAGTATATGGCGGCGAGCACACAGGGGAGCATTGCCAGGATAACCACACCCATGAATCGTTTAATGTCCAGGGGATCGCGCACATGAGGGGCGTTCTTTGTGCGGTCTGAGGGATAAAAGAAAATAAATTCCGCCGTCTCAAAGACAATACTCAGTGCTTTCAGCTTGCCTTTTTTCTCATCAAACAGCGGCCGTAACTGATCAAAAATATTCATTAACCATTTCATGAGTGTTCCTCCTCGGATTGACGCTCCTGAAGAAGTGTTTCCTGCGCTTCGAGGAGTTTCTGTTTTACCTCGATTTTTGAAGGACAGACATGTGAACAGAGTCCGCACTGCACACACAGGTTCAATCCGATTCTTTCAGCATCTTCGAGTCGATTTTTATTGACATATTTATAGACCTGATGCGGCATTATTCCGGCAGGGCATACCGTCTCACAGCTGCAGCAGGTTACACAGGGGCGCCGCTCACCGCGGAGGCCGGTGGTATACCGCTCAAAGAATTTAGGCCGTAATACACCCAAAAAAGTACGGGTGAAAGAGTGTCTGGCCAGACCGGGATTTGCAAAAGCAAGAAGCTCCCGCGTATTATGTTCCGGAATAAGGGTCAATGCAATACACTCAACATCAAGACCCGGCTGGTTTTCTTCAATCGCAGTTCCGGTCAACGCCCCGCCACTCACCAGACGGACCGGGTCGCAATTCTGATAGGTATCACGTATAACCTGCACCGGATATCCTGGAGTCACTCTGATATGTTCCGCCTTTTTAGTTCCCGGGCCGGCAACGGAAATAATGCGCTCTGTGAATACCTTTGATTCGGTTAATGCCCTGTCAACCGCAAGGACTCCTTCAACACTGAATGCCCACACCGGCCCTTTTCGGGGATTTCTTTCCAGGCCAAGGAGCTGCGCACACAGTTTGATATTGTCACAGGGATACTTATCGGGCACAGTAATAAGCGTGACGCCGTTATCCTTGCTTGCAATCCCCCTGATCCGTGAAGCAACTGATGAATTTTGTGGCATCAGCAGATACAGCGGTTTCCCTCCGATCATTGAGCGAATGTGCTCCAGGCCCTTCTCGAAATTGTTAAGCCGGTCGGTAAGAAGCCCCTCCGCGCTGGTAATAAACGGCTCGAGCCGGGTCGTTGCAACGATGACCGCCTGAGGAGCGCCATACGGATCAGGCAGTTTACCGGTAAATGCATCCGAAACAAACTGCCATGCACCGAGCCGAACCAGTGCATAGCGTTTCCTGCCGTCATCACCAAGCGTCTTTGCCGGTTCCGGAATATCTTCCTCAACGGTAATTGTGTCATAAGCAGTTGCCAGCATTTTTTCAAGAGTGATGAGACCACGTTCTTCATCAACCGTTTTAACGGTCCCTGTCCGCGGCGCCAGAAGAGGCACGCCATGGTTTCCAGGATCCTTTGCCAGAATCTGTCCCGCGGAAACCTCGTCACCGTCTTCAACCGCTATTTCAGAGAAAGCAAATCGTGGAGAAAAAAGCGGGAGGTACAGCGTTTCAGATTCCGGGAGGTCTTTTATTTCCCCCGAAGGGCTTCCTGTAAGGAATAAATTGTAACCGCCTCTGAATTTCATATTAAGTATCCGAATGAAACTTTGAAAGGATGCTAAATCGCGAAAGATTTTTTAAATTTATAACGGGATTAAAAATATTTATTCCCAATCAGTTACTCCAAGTAAAAAATCTTTTAATCATAACTGATTCTGTTTTCCGGTGTTATCAGCATTTTTACCTTTTGTTTTCATAAGGGCGGATAATTCAAGGAGACTACTGACAATATGGATATTGGTGACTGATATATTCTCCGGGACAGTAAAATGTGATTCTGCAAAATTGAGAATACCTTTAATTCCAGCTTCAACCATTTGATCCGCTACCGATTGTGTATACTCAGGCGGAACAGCGATGATACCTATCTCAACATCTTTCTCTTTAATTACCCGGGAAAGAGATTGCATGGATTTGACTTTGAAAGAACCCACACATTTTCCAACAAGTTGTTCGTTGGAATCGAAAATAGCGCAGATATTGAAGCCGAACTTGAGAAATTCCTTATGAAGAATCATGCCTCTGCCGATATTTCCGGCGCCCACAATTACCGCCCTTTTTTCCCTTTTTATCCCAAGGACTGAGAGGAGTGCTTTTTCCAACTCAGCGGTGTTATACCCTTTCTTTGGTTTTCCTGAGAAATGCAGATAGGAAAGGTCCCCACGAACCGTCTGACTGGTGATACCAAAACTTTCCGCTATTTCATGCGAGAAGGTATAGTCCACGCATCTTTTGCGCAACCCCTTTACATGCAGGAGGTACCTTGCGAATCGCTGTATTACGGGATACGGGATGGATCTCGTCGTGTGTAATTCCATAAAATGATATCCATTGCATAACAGAAGGGTTCGAGAAAGTTACGATATATTTACGATATAATATAATATTCATGGTTAAATAAAATATAAACGAAAATGTTACTTACTATTTTTTCCCGGGACAGGTTGGTAAAAAACGAGTAAAAAAAGGCATGCTCTCCCGGGAGCATGCCTATGTATAACACTATTGTATAGTACAGAAATTATTTCTATAAATTCCTGTTACTTATGCTGCGGCGGTTTCACCAGAAGAGTCATAACAGCAGCAAGAATCAACAGTATGGATGCACCGTAATAGGCAATGGCAAAACTCTGATACTTGACATACATTTTTCCGGCAAGCAGTGCGAGCATAAAACCTCCGACTCCCCACGCCGTGAACACGAGACCATAGTTCATGCCGAAATTTTTCAGTCCGTAGTAATCTTTGGTGATTGACGGGAAGAGTGAGAGGTTGGCGCCGTAATTAGCGCCGATCAGTGCAGAAAGCAGAGCCAGCACGGGCACGGTCGCCAGAATATTACCGGAATTTGCCCGGGAGAGCAGCCAGACCAGTACAGCCTGAGATATGAAGCAGATACACATAGTTGTTTTCCGTCCGATTTTATCGGAGGCGATACCCGCAATAATCCGTCCGCCGCCGTTACCAACCGCAAGTACCGCAACCAGAATAAATCCTAGATTAATCCCGGCCTGTATTTTTGCAATAGCCGCGAGCTTGGCAATAACCATCAGCCCGGCCCCGGCGCCGCAGGCATACATAAACCAGATCATATAAAACTGTACCGTACCGAGCATTTCCCGCGAACCGAAATTCCCGTCTTTCTGCGGTGCGGACGCTGCCGGTGCATCGGCGCCGCCAGCAGGCTCCTTCTTCTTCTCAAACTGAATCGGTGCAGGCGGCGGTACCACCAGTTGTGCCAGCCCGACAACCATAATCAGAAAAGCTATACCGAGAATCAACACCATCTTCTGCAGGCCGAACGTGACCGTGAGATATTTTGCCAGCGGAGCGGCATACACTGAAGCCAGTCCGAAACCGGATACAACAATACCGGCAACCAGACCTGTTTTTGCCGGTGGAAACCACTTGACAGCAGGTGGCGTTGCGGAGGCGTAGCCGAAGCCGATACCGGCGCCGGCAAAGATACCGAAACCAATGATAAAACCGACCGGCGTCGTTGTAAAACTGGCCATAATCATACCGACACCAACCAGTATACCGCCCAGTGTTGCAACCAGTCTGGGTCCAAACCGGTCCTGCATGCGGCCGGCTGGAACCATAATAAGGCAAAAAACAAGGCACGCCACCGAGTATGGCCATGATTTGTCCGCTTCACTCCAGTTCCATCCTTCAGGTATCCCTTTACTGATAACACTCCAGGTATAGAGGATACCCAGTGCCAGATTAATCCCCATGCCGGCGAAAGCAACGCGCCAGCCGTGACTTTTTACTGTTTGTCCATCCACCGTAACCAATTCATCCATACCATCCCTTTCATTGAAAACTGTAACAGATTATTTCCACCTATACCGGAGATTGAATCATTCAGCTCTTCGGATATATTCCTTTAACCGCTTTTTCAAAGAGAGTGCGCGCGACAATAATAATGGGAAAAAAGAGGATAAAAATATAATATGGAATTAGAATAAAACAGGAAAAAATAGACATTTTTTTCGAAAAATCTAATAAAATTACACTTTTTTTACGTTTTCAACAAATTCTCGGCAGATCTTCACCGGTCGTCATCTCCACAATTCTCTCACCGCCGATAGCTGTCTCCTCAATTACCGTGCCGGGATGCGCAGAAACGACAGAGCCGATTACCGCAGCATCTTTGCCGAAAGTATGGGTGTGCAGCAGAGCGAGAACACGGTCGGTATCCTGTTGCGCACAGACAACGATTGCCTTTCCTTCATTTGCAACATGTAACGGATCAAATCCGAGGAGATTGCACGCGCCGACAACCTCTTTTTTCACCGGCACTGCTTTTTCTCTGATGGTAATACCGACCTGTGAAGCTCCTGCGATATCACACAGTGCTGCAGCCACCCCGCCGCGTGTCGGGTCACGGAGCACATGTAAAGAGGGTATCTCCCGTACCAGAGGCAGAATCAGACCGTCAAGAGGGGCAACATCACTGCGCAGGGACGTCTGGAACTGCAACCCTTCACGTTGACTCATGACAGCAATGCCGTGATCACCCACAGTACCGGTAACGATAATGACATCACCGGCCCGTGCGTTCGAGACATGCACATTCACTGCCGGATTCCGAATCCCTATACCGCTGGTATTAATAAACACGCCGTTCCCCTTGCCCCGTTCAACCACCTTGGTGTCACCCGTTGCCAAGGTTACGTCTGTTTTCTTCAATATCGCCGCGGTCGACTGTATAATTCGTTCAAGGTCGGCGACAGCAAATCCTTCTTCGAGTATCAGTCCCAGACTCAGGTATTTCGGTTCTGCCCCCTGCATGACCAGGTCATTGACGGTACCGCACACCGCCAGGATGCCGATGTCGCCGCCTGGAAAGAACAGGGGGTTGACAACATAAGAGTCTGTGGTAAACGCCAGCGCCGTCTCCGGCACCTCCAGCGATGCACTGTCGTCAAGCTGATCCAGTATCGGGTTGCTCAGATGCTTCCGGATGATATCATTGATAAGCTGCTGGGTTCTCGTGCCTCCACCGCCGTGGGCGATTGTTATGATGCCGTTTTCCATGGTTTCCTTCTTGAAGGGCCCGTGTCAATAAGCATTGCTATTCGACGAGCCGTTTTAACTGGTGTAACTTGTCGAGTAACCTCTACGATCTATCGAGTCATAACATACGCTTGCCCCGACGCTCTTTGTTACTCGGGGAGCGAGTCCATCTTTGCATATTTATAGTACGCCGCGCATGTCCCTTCACTGGAAACCATACAGGCACCCACCGGTGTTGCCGGTGTGCACGCCTTACGGAACAGCCCGCAATCACAGGGCGTTTTCATGCCGCGAAGAATCTCCCCGCAGATACACCCCGGATGTTCTCTGGTTTCAGGAACTTCCAGATCTGTAAATTTTTTCTCCGAATCATGGGCACTGAATTTTTCCCGAATCCTCAAACCGCTGTCCGGAATTGTCCCTACTCCCCGCCAGCTCGTATCGCATACTTCAAACACCTCATCAATTAACTGCTGTGCCGATTGATTTCCCTGCTCTGTGACACTCCGTGCATACTGAATTTCCACGGTTGATTGATTATCGTTAATTTGTTTCAACAACATCTTAATCCCGACAATCATATCAAACGGCTCAAATCCCGTAACCACGCAGGGTATATGATAAGACGAGCACAACGGTTTATAGGCATTGGCACCGATTATCACGCTCACATGGCCCGGACACATGAATCCGTCAATACCCACTTTCCCCTGCAGCAGGGCCTCCATGGCAGGCGGTATTATTTTATGACCGCACAGGACTGAATAATTGGTAATATTTTTCTGCGCCGCCTCTTTGATAGTCCAGGCAATGCCCGGAATGGTCGTCTCGAATCCGATCCCCAGAAACACCACCTGCCTTAAGCGGTTAGCGACAGCCTCCTCCAGCGCCTCGGCCGGTGAATATACGATCCGGATCGAGGCACCCTGGGCCCGCGCATATTCCAGCGATGATTCCGATCCAGGTACCCGCACCATATCGCCGAATGTCGCTACAATAGTGTCAGGTCTTCGTGCAATGGCTATCGCCTTGTCAAGATACCCGTTGGGTGTCACACATACCGGACAGCCCGGCCCAGACAGCAGAGAGACATTTGCCGGCAGCAGGGAGCGAAGACCGCTGCGGAACGCCGCCATGGTATGAGTGCCGCACACCTCCATGATCTTGACAGGACGGGCGATCTCAGCAGCAAGCCTGTTGACCTTTGAAATGTGCCCTTTAATCGACATAAGACCTCAAAAAAAACCGGAGTGATGGGTTTGCGTTAATGCTTCTTTCTTTGCCGATACTTCAGTGCTCCAACACTCCCACTCCTCTATACTTTTATACTTTTCCGCTCCCCTGTTGATCGAGCGCTCTTATCTCATCCATTATCTGGTTGTACTCCTGTACATCCTTTTCAGACCACTTCTGGATAGCGAAACCGGCGTGAATAATAACATAGTCGCCGACGACCAGATCCGGTATGAGTGCAATCTTGGCGCTGCGGCGAATACCGTCAATCTCGACAACCGCATCATCATTGACAATCTCAACCACTTTTGCCGGTGTTGCAAGACACATAGAAACACTCCGTCATAAAATCTTACATTTCAAAACCAATCTTCAACTATATCACAGCTTTACATCTTTTAAACTGGATATTATCATTTTTGATTTGATTCTTTTTTTCTGCTTGATACCTTGCGCCTGCTATAGCTGCCTGCCCGAGCGCAATACCGGCGTCGTTGGGCGGCACGACCGTATGATAAAATACGTTAAAATCACTGTCCCGGAGACATTTTATCGTCTGAACAAGCAGACGGTCGTTCTGAAAGACGCCACCGGACAAAACAACGGTATCAAGACAATCAATTTGACGGATGCGATCACACATATCTGCAACTCCGGCTGCAACGGCATTGTGAAATTTAGCGGAAATTATCCCGACAGCGGTGTTTCCCTCCAGATCAGCAATAATCTCCTCAAGTGCAGGCCCGAATGAGATAACGGCCGGCATATCAGTATCTTCGTAGTCAATAGTGTATAAATAACGTGCCGAGATACCGTCGCGGGCCAGGTGCTGCAGTTTTACAGCAGCCTGCCCTTCATAAGTGATAGGCGAGCAGATACCGCACAGTGCGGCAACCGCATCGAAGAGACGGCCACAGCTTGACGTCAGGGGAGAGCGAATCCTTCTTTCTATCATATCGACAAGCACGCTATACTCATCGGGACTCAGGATACGATCAAAGAGTGCCCTGCAAAAGGGATTGAGCGGATTGCCGAATTCTTCCAGGCAGCAGCTCAGCGCCATGCGAATCGGATGCTGCACAGCGGCGTCACCACCTGGGAGCGGATACTGTTTGAAATGGCCCCGCCTCCTAAAATCGAGCTGGTCCGCCACGAGAAACTCCCCGCCCCACATCGTGCCGTCAGTGCCGTATCCAGTGCCGTCAAGCGCCACACCGATTACCCGCCCGGTTATTCCATGTTCAGCCATACAGGATACAATATGGGCGTGATGATGCTGTGCGGTAAACCGCTGTTCAACCGGGGAATTAAGTGCATACTTTGTTGATTCGTAATCAGGATGCATATCATGAACGATGATCGCGGGTGTTACCTGCAGCAGTTTCGTGAGATCGTCAACAGCTTCACGGAAAAACGCGTAGGCACTGTATTCGGTCAGATCACCTATATGTTGTGATACAAAAGCCTGCTTCCCACGGGTAATACAGAAGGTGTTTTTCAGCTCCGCTCCGCAGGCAACAATCGACGGGCCGTCGCAGGAAAGCGTTATACAATCCGGCACATACCCGCGCGAACGACGTATAAAAAGCCTCTTACCATCCACTATCTGTAGCACAGAATCATCACAACGACGCACAATGGGCCGGTTATGAGAAAGCGCGTAATCCGCAATGGAACCCAATATCTGATCCAGCTCCTGCTCATCACTGACAATGGGCTCCTCCGCACGGTTGCCGCTGGTCATAACCAATGGGCTTATCTCGGCACACAGCAGATAGTGCACCGGCGTGTACGGTAAAAATGCGCCTACTGTTTTTGTATCCGGAGAAATGTACTGCGAAAGTGTAGCGTCATCTCTTCTCGGTAATATGACAATCGGGCTCGCCGCGGAAGTCAGCTCTTTCTCCTCGTCCTCAGTGACAATGCAGTGTTCCTTTATCTCATCAATGGAGGAAAACATTACAGCCAGTGATTTTGCAGGACGGTTTTTCCTTTTACGCAGGAGTGATACAGCAGTATCGCTCTTCGCATCGCAGCAGAGGTGGTACCCACCGAGACCTTTTACCGCCAGAATATGCCCCTCCCGCAGCATCTGTACGGCTTCCTGGATCGGGTCGCCCTTATAAGGCTTTCCGCCGGGCTGCAGTAGTGAAAGTTGCGGGCCGCATACCGCACAGGCATTAGGCTGCGCATCAAACCGGCGATCAGACGGATCATGGTACTCGGCGGAACAATCCGGGCAAAGTGTAAAAGTTTCCATGGAGGTCTTGTCGCGATCGTAGGGCAATTTTTTTATAATTGTAAAGCGAGGGCCGCAGTTGGTACAGTTAATAAAGGGATATCTGTACCGTCGATCTTCCGGATTAAACAACTCCTCCACACACTTGCTGCATATAGCCAAATCGGGCGGCATGCCGACCTGCAGGTCACCGGAACCCCTGCTCGGCACAATAGCAAAGCCGGTGTCGCCGACCACCGGAATATCATCCACATAAATTGCGTCAATAGATGCCTGTTGCGGTGGATTGTCACTGATTCGAACGAGAAACTCTCCGATAGAAGAACCATTGCCTTCTATTTCGCACACGACTCCCTGCGGGGTGTTTTTGACAAAACCGGCAAGATCGTACTCGGTCGCGTACCGGTACACGGTGGGACGGAATCCGACCCCCTGCACCCGGCCCGTGATA
>CAZIYW010000106.1:0-18437 GCA_964543525.1 uncultured Fibrobacterota bacterium
CATCATAATAATACCGAACGCCATTCCCACCGCCCATACCACACCGATAAAGGTATCGGCACGCTCCTTGTTTTCAATGGTTACCTTGCCGAGAAGCAGCGATGAAAGCATGGTAAACAAAAAAGCACCGGCGAGCGGCGGCCAGCGAAGAAAAGCGGCAAGACCGAGGCCGCCGTAAGCGGTATGTGCAATACCTCCGGAAAGAAAGGACAAACGGTTGACTACAACCAGAGTGCCGACCACGCCACAGGCAATACTGACCAGTATCCCGGCAGCGAAGGCATTACGCATAAAATCGTAGTGAAGAATATCAAGCATAGTATCGAATATAATAAAACATGCATGCTGCATGCACAGAGTTTAATAACCTTTTACTCGACTTCCAGTTCAGCCTGCGCATCAACAATACCGCGGTTAATCAACACCAGAGCTTCATGCATACGATCGGCAATAACCGGATCGAGCAGTTTATCCCGCAGGGAGCGCATCAGCTGTATTGACATGCGCAACACCCTGACCAGATCGCCTTCCGGTACCCCGAATGACTCCAGCTCGGCAAGGGAGCACCCGTTCGCCCAGGCAAATACCGGTGCAGCCAGCGAAAAGTCCATTTCACGAATCGGTTGCTTGATACCGAATTGAATCTCCTTTTTGCGGAGTTTTTTTATGACCTTTTCACCATGGAAGGTAAACGTGATATCGGAAACCGCTTTTTTCCTGCCGCGCTCTTCAGTAACCAATGCGGCAAGTATCACGCACAACTGCTGGGCAGTACATTCGTCAAAGCTCCGCGAATAATAGAGCTCAGCGGCCTGAATTTCATACCCGCTGACCGCAGCCGCCAGTGCGCCTTTGCTGGTAAGCCGGGTACCATCAAGAAATCCGGAGCTCTGCAGAAATCTGATACGGTTACGGATCTGCTCCTCCTCCTTTCTGTAAGAGCGGGAAAAGGAGAATTGCCCCGTTTTATAATTTCGTAAACTTTTCCTGAAAATCTCAAAAGCCTCTTCACCAAAAGTGCTATACAAATGTAAAATAGTGGCGTATGACGCGAAAAACCGGCTCTGTATTCTCTCACTGGTGTGATAAAATATTCGCTCCAATTCCCTGGGATCGGTGGCTTCCGGAATGATTTGAGAATAGACATGCCCCTCATCATCCATACCTCGCCGTCCCGCTCTGCCCGCCATCTGATGATACTGTCGGGTTGTAAGGTATTCGAAATCCACCCCGTTAAACTTTTCCAGTTCGTCAAAAATTACAGAACTCGCCGGCATATTAATTCCCAGCGCAAAGGTCTCGGTGCAAAACAGAAGTTTTATAAGACCGGTGGTAAACAGCCGCTCGACAATCTCTTTTGCCGCAGGTAATATACCTGCATGGTGATAAGCAACGCCCGACCGCCACAAATAACGCATCTGTTCAAGGCGATCATACCCTTCAAGCCGGTACTGAGCTATCAGATCCTCAACCATAAATTGCAACTGTCTCCGCTCATCATCAGTCAATAAATGCAGCCGGGTGTGACGGAGTGCATTTCTCTCACATGCTTTCCGGTTAAAACAGAAATAGAGAATAGGAAAATTTCCCTCAGCGACAACATGATTTACTATACGCTTCGACGTCGGCTTCCGCCGAAAATATCTTTTTCGCTCGTTAAAATTCTTCTTATACTTTTTTCGCACTCCCTTTAATGTCATCAAACCATATTTCGCACTGAACAGATAGTGGCGCAGGGGTACCGGACGCTCATCCTCCCGAATCACCCTGAAGGTTGTATTTCGGACCGAACTCATCCAGGCAGCGAGCTCGGCAATATTCGGTACGGTGGCACTCAGGCAGAGGAATCTGATTTCAGGAGGTGCGAGAATAATACATTCCTCCCAGACCGTGCCCCGCTCTTCATCATCCAGGTAGTGTACTTCATCGAAAACCGCGTAAAAAATATCCTGCAGCCGGGGAGAATTCTCAAGAATAAGGTTACGAAATATCTCGGTGGTCATGATAAGCAGCGGCGCTTCAGGATTAACGGTAACATCACCGGTGTGAATACCGACTACCGCCTCACCGAATCGTTTACGAAAATCCCGGTATTTCTGGTTGGAAAGCGCTTTTATCGGCGCCGTATAAATCACCCGCTTCGGTAACCGCAGAGAAACGTCAACCGCATATTCTGCGACCAGTGTTTTCCCGCAACCGGTCGGGGCGGTTATAATTATCGAACGTCCCTGATCAATCGCTTTAACTGCCTCTTCCTGAAACGGGTCGAGTGTAAATCCCTGGTAGTTCATCGGTTCCTTTGGTTATCATTTCCGGAGAACACGGTGCACTCACTCCTCGATCCTTGCAACCACACGAAGGAAGGAAGAATCCGCCCGTATTGACAGTGGTAACGCAATAACCTCAAAATACGTATAGGCCAGTAACGCATCTAAATTGGTCAGATTTTCCAGTATCAGAATATTATTGGTTAAGAACAGGGTATGCACGGGATAAGGCTCTCTGTCCGGCGACGGTGCATCAAAACCGACCATTTTAACTTTTTTATCAACCAACACCTGCGCTGCCTGCTCGTCAAGCATCGGATATGCCGAATAATAGGTTTCCGATCCGAAAAAACTGTCGTGGCCGGTGTAAAACAGAACAATCGTATCCGGTGCTATTCGGTTCACATACTTATCCTTAAGGGTAATAACCGTCTCATTGCGCACATCCAGCAGTACACCGCTCCCGACGCAGCGTTCCAGCGGCACTTCGGAGATAAAGGTATTACTGTCTGTCAAATGCATAGGCCCGTCAATATGCGTTCCCGCATGCATCCCTATGGCAACCCGATGATTATTATACCCGTCCTTTTCAAACGTTTTAATTTTCCGTAACGTGACCGGTACGTCATCAGGGTAGACCGGCATGCCATTATCAATCTGATGGGTTAAATCAATTAGTGTATCCATTGCGTGCTCACCTCCCGCCACACCTGTTCAACAGTAATCGAGTTCATACACATATTGTCAACACAATCCTTTGCGGAGAAATGACACGGTGAGCAGTCCACGGCGTTATATATCGCGATGCAATTCGATGACTGCGGAGCGCTTCGCTCCGGCTGTACCGGGCCAAAGAGAACTATTTCCGGTACACTGTAAAAAGCGGCAATATGGGCCGGTCCGGAATCATTACCAATAAAAAAACCGGCATTTTTTAACGTCTCAATTAATACCCCGGGAGACGGATCAACCAGCACCTGTACCTTCCCGTGTTTCTTAAAATGCTCCTCCAAATCACTCTCCTCCGGACCGAGCAGCACTGTAACGTCAAACCCATTATCCAGTAATCTCGTTATCAGAGCACTAAATCGCTTCATGGGCCAGCGTTTATTTTTATACTCGATCTCAGAGCCGGGATGTATAACTACTTCTTTATCATTCGTGTCTTTATCTCTCACATAAACCGGAAGGCGGCTATCGTTTTCGTTGAATGACATATTGACTGTCTCGGCCACCAGCCGGACATTTTGCTCGGAGGCATGCACCTTATCGGAGAACACCTGTGAGATAGTGTACAGCCGGTCATACCGCCCCTCTTCCGGATAACGAAATCCGCACCGGATTCTGCCGGTACAGAAAGCGGCAATCTCGACAGCAAGTTTGAATACTCCGACGGTGTTTGTAAAAACGAGATCAAACCGCCTGGCCGGAATACCGTACAATATTAAAAAAGCTGGTGACAATTGAAACTGCCGCACACGAATATTCTCAAACAGAGCTGAAACAAGAAAATATTTTCCCCGGGGAACGAAAACAGTCAGTTCTGCATCGGGTAGCTTTTTCTGAATAAATTTTAAGGCGGGAAAGGCCATTACAGCATCACCAATACCTCCGGCAATATAATATGCTACCCTTCTCACCTTTATCGGATTAACGATTACCGGCTCCTGCTTTCTGAACCGGGCAGAGAAAAAACGGATTTTTCTTTTTAGTAACCAGCGGAAGGTGTTCTTCATATATAGAGTAAAATAGTATAAATGAAATGATATGAACAGAAGGAGATAGCAGGAATTAGCCGGCATATACTGCTCATACCCGGAATGATGCGAACCTCTGTCACTGTTTGCCGGTTTTTACTTTATTATACCATACCCACACCTATAAATGTATAATGTAAATAACACGCAAATGTTAATCATAGACACACGGTACATCCTATGAAAAATCAATCATTAAATGACTTTGCAGAAACAAATCGTATCTCCATCATCGTTGTTTCACTCTGTATTGTCTTAACTGTTCTCTGTGCAACACTTGCTCCCACCGTATTACGTCCTTTATTTACCGGCCCTGACGGAATCAGGTGGATTGCCCCTTTTTTTATTGTAATGGGCTTTTTCGCAACGGGATATTCTTTCTATGCACTCAGCTACAGGAAATGGTCACTGACGTCGGAAGTGTTCCTTGCCGGAGCGACCGTTACCTTCTTTGCCGGAATAATTACCTTTATTGCACTGCAACGTTTCTCTTCCGGTCTGCGATATATTGAAACCTATAATGAAATTATGGCCATACGGCTTTCACAGGGAAAAAGCATTTATATGAATCCCGAACAGGGACCGGTCGGTACCGTGTATACACCCTTTTTCTTTATGATAACGAGTATCTTTCACCGTATAGTGCCGGCAGGATACGGTTATGGCAGACTGGTATCGCTCGCAGCGCTGCTGCTTACCGCCTGGTTTGTATTTCGTATTGTTGTTCTCAGGGGCAACCCGCCGTCAGCAGGTATCTGGACCGCCGGGGTTTTTCTTGCAACCTATTTCCCGATGGATGCCTTGTATGATCAGAGCTGTGTGGATACTCTACAAATGTGCTTAACTTGTATCACCCTCTTTCACTTTCTGAAAAATACCCCTCGTGATGATATGCTTGCGCTGCTGCTGGGCGGCCTTGCCTGTTTTACCAAGCAATCTGCGGTGTATCCGTTTCTTGTCGTTAGTATTGCTGTTTTAATAAAACGAAGGCAGTGGTGGGTATACCGGCCACTGCTTTTCTGGGCCGCTGCCGGTTGTCTTTTGATCCTTATGACAAAGGGATGGGCGGTTACCTATCTGATTACCTATCCGGCACGCCACGGTATCCGTGCCATGCCGCCTTTTTTTTTGCTGCGCCGTTTTTTTCTCCTGCAAATACTGCTTTGGTGCTGCGTTACGGTAACAGGTATCAAACACTGGGAACATCGTTTTCATATCTATTTCCTGTCAGTACTGGCCGCATCCCTTTCAGGCATATTTAAAAGCGGCGGCGGTATCCATCCCCTCTTTCCAACGGAGCCGCTTCTTTGTATCGCTGCAGCGCCAGTTTTGTATAGATACAAAACAATACTTTTATGTCAACTCATTATCGGCCTGCACAACCCGTTCACCGCCCTCTATCCCTGGAAAACAATACGTGAGGCCGATCGGGAAATAGTTGCCGTTGCAAACAGCACAGACGGCGAGGTATGGCTCCCCATGGAATCTTATTTGTACAGCAGAACGACCAAGAAAGACTGGGATAATTTCTGCGCGCTCTTCGGGCCCATGTGGGCGGGATTCCCCACCTCAGAGCGCCTTGCGTCGGTACTCAGAACTCGACGATTTGAACGTATTCTCATTCGGAAAAACTCCACAGACCTGTTCCGTTTTTTCAGTCCGGAACTGCGGGAGCTGATAGCAGCAGGCTATGATCGGAAGGACTCAGGGATCGTCATAACGTACACACGCAAACAGCCGTTATAACTTCCTTGCCTCTGCATTGGCGAGAAACTTCCTCCCCTTTTCAGTAATGACCCGGACATTACCTTTACGTTCGGTTATTTTCTCACTGTCAAAAAGCGCAAAAAGCCGCAGACAGATCTTCCGATTGTCGGCCACCAGATCCCTGAATTGAGCGACAGTGAGTCCTTCGGGAGTTTCCGATAATACTTTCAGTAATTTGATCCGGGCCGGATCTACATTTTCCGCATGGAGAGTATCACCCTCCATACGATAAATACGCTTCTTCTCCGTCAAATAGCGCAGTATCTGATTCAAACTTTTTTGATCGATACCTTTCTTTTCGGCGAATGCATCAATTTCCGCTGCAAGGGGTACCTTCATACCAAAACCCTTTAAAAAGCCATCAACCTTTTCAATATTCTCCTGCATGTCCGCGGCGATAACTACGTTATGCTCCATAGCCGCCCAGGTACTGCCCACAGGCTTGAGCCTCCCCTCCTGTACCATTTTATCAAGCAGCGCCTGAATAAAATCCTCACTTCCCCCGGACGGGTCTATACCGAGTACCCCAATCAGTTCCTGAATAGTTCTTCCACCGGCATCCAGCGGATTCCTTCTGTGATAAGTTGTAATATTTTTCATAATTGTTTCAAGGAATCGCTTATATTCTTTTTTAGTAATCAGATACAACGTACGTCCGGCATTCTGGGCGACAATATCATCCGGCACCCCTTCCCGAATAACATTTTTAACCTCATCCGGAGCGCTGTTAAGTTTTTCGGCAATTTCCGCAGCCGACAGCACATTCCTTTTCTTCCGCACTTCAGCGGCAATTAATTCTGTCAGCTTACCTTCAGCGATTTTTTCGAGATTGGTAATAAGCTTCGACGGCCGTCGACGGTGGTGCAGCGGTGATGCATCAATTACCTCGCCTCCACCCATAGTCACATCGTTTGAAGTGCTGCGGATAATAAAGCGGTCCCCGATACTGATGTTGCACGGCACAGGAAGATGAACCTGTACCAAAGCCGTATCTCCGCCGGCTGCACTGTTTTTGTCAAGTAAATGCACACGCGCCTGTACTTCATAGGTACCCAGCAGGAATATGACATCACTCCACAGAGCAATTTTCCGGGCATGGTTAAACAGGGTTAGTTGTGCGTCAATCATAGTCGTGGCGTTAAGCTCCCGGTCTGAAACGATCATGCCCCGTCTGAAATCCTCCCGGTTTAAACCGACCAGGTTAATCGAAGCCCGGTCGCCGGCTACGACACGCTCCACTTCCCTGCCGTGCCGCTCCAGCCGACGTACCCGCAATTTTTTCCTTCCGGGTAACAGGTACGCCTGATCACCGGTTCCGAGCATTCCGCTGATAACCGACCCGGTAACGACAGTTCCGAAGCCGCTGACCGTGAAAATCCGATCGATAAATAACCGAAATACTTCACCCTGCGGACGTTGGGCAACCGATGCGGCGCAAGCCTCAATCGCGGCTATTAATTCCTGAATACCCTCTCCGGTGACCGCTGAAACCGGTACTACCGGTGAATGTTCAAGAAATGTTCCTTTTGTAAAATCACTGACTTCTTCCCTTGCGAGTTCAATTATATCCGTGTCGACAAGGTCCGTCTTGGTAAGCGAGATAACACCCTGTGAGATATTCAGCATCTGCATAATCTGAAGATGCTCTCTGGTCTGCGGCATAATACCGCTGTCTGCGGCAATAACCAGAAGCACGAAATCAATACCGCTGGCGCCTGCAACCATGGTATGAATAAAATCCTTATGGCCCGGTACATCAACGACGGAAACGGCATTACCGGACGGTAAATCAATATGGGCAAAACCGAGAT
Organism: uncultured Fibrobacterota bacterium; assembly: GCA_964543525.1. GTDB lineage: Bacteria > Fibrobacterota > Chitinivibrionia > Chitinivibrionales > JANQEN01 > CBDVBE01. The sequence continues at coordinate 7,603 of CAZIYW010000106.1, forward strand.
TTATTGTTATTCCCCGCTGTTTTTCTTCAGCATGCGTATCGCAGTCAATACCGGTCATTGCCTTTATCAAAGCCGTCTTTCCGTGATCAATATGACCGGCGGTTCCTAAAATGAGATGTTTTGAGGTATCCTGCATCACTACCCCTTATCTCTTATACCTATTCTTAATCATAATCGTATTCATATTCATAATCCCGCTTATAATCGTAATCCTGATCCCAATCGCATTCCTGATCAGCGTCGTTCACGTTCTACGGTTGCTACTGCCAAGGATAATTATTCTTATAAATTACCCTCAGCCATCACCCAACGCGTCCTTTACCGCAGTAGTAATTTCGGTAATATCAGTATCCAGAACGGTATATATCTCAAAAACAAGACTGCCTTCACGAAGCACTGCAACAAGGGGATGTTCACGCTGCAGCAATGTATAGTAAATCTTCTCTGCAAATTTCTGCTTCATGCTTTTCGGACCGGAAGGCGGTATCAGTCTAACGGCGATGCTGTCAAGTTTCAGGTCCGGCAGGGTACCACCGCCGACCAGAGCGGTGCCCGGAATTATTTCAGCGGGAATGGCATACTGGGTAAACGCGGTATACAGTTTCTCTGCCCGACTTGACAATTCCTCCTCAGTCTGATTAAGCATAGAAAAAGCAGGATTGTTTTTCATCAGTAATTCATCAGAGAAATAGCTTCTGCACGCACTGGTAAGCGCACCGATAGTGAGCTTCCCGACCCGTAAAGCACGCATAAGCGGATTCTTTGCACATCGTTCCGCCAGTTCCTTTTTCCCAGCAAGTATTCCTCCTTGCGGGCCGCCAAGAAGCTTATCACAACTGAAAGTCACCAGGTCAACGCCCAAAGCAAGCACACTGCGCACATCAGGTTCATGCGCAAGCGGCAGGTTGGCAGGTTTTCGCAGCAGACCTGAACCCAGGTCAAATACAAATGGCAATCCTCGCTCGTGACTGAACCTGTTAAGCTCCTTCAGAGAAACTTCTTCAGTAAAGCCGGACATGGTAAAATTGGATCGATGCGCTTTGAAAATACAGGCTGTTTTCTTAGAAAGCGCCTTTTCATAATCAGCAAGACGTGTCTTGTTGGTCGTGCCGACTTCAACCATCTTTGCCCCGCCTGCACGTATGATCTCAGGAATGCGAAAAGAGCCGCCTATCTCAATGAGCTCACCGCGGGAGACAATGACTTCTTTGTTCTTTGCCAGGGTATGTAACACAAGAATAATGGCCGCGGCATTGTTATTCACTACAACAGCATCTTCCGCCCCGGTAACGTAACGTATCAACTCAGCAACGTGATCATTACGATGGCCGCGGCATCCGGATTTAAGATCAAATTCAACATTGGAATAACCTGCAATAAGGGGAGCAATCTCCTCCATCACAGCCGTACCCAGCGGTGCCCGCCCAAGATTGGTATGGAGGACTATGCCGGTGGCATTGATCACCGGTTTGAGTGACGGCCGGGCAATACCCGCTATCACAGCAGAGGCTTCAACAACAATTTCTTCAATGCCGATGGTTTCTTTCGCCCCTGGAGAGGTTCTGAATCCGTCAATTACTTTCCGCACCGCCCAGGTGACCAGCTCTCTGCCATGTAATGCTGTCAGTGGTTTCAACTCAGATGTATTGATAACCGTTCCAACAGCGGGTATTTTCCGTTTGGTTTTAGCCATGGCATCTGTAATCGGTAATGGATAGCAGAGAGAGCAGGAATCGAACCTGCCATAGACGGTGTTATCCGCCCACTACTGGTTTTGAAGACCAGCCGGAACACCAGTTCCATCCTCTCTGTGACATTTTATAAGTTTGAAAAATAATTTTAACCTTCCGAAACAGGTTAATTTTCATGGAGATTTTTTATTTAAAAAGCGCTTTTTTGAAATTGATTCCATTATTTAACGATTACTTTCCGAATCTACTCCAATATTTAACATGGAAGTACACCTTTCTGTTACAAAGCATCTTTTAAATAATTGGTGGCGTAGAATTTGGGAGACCTACACGATATTTACCATTTCTTCATGGTGAAATAAAAGAGCCCGATATCATCTGTGGCGGGAGATTTGAACCATGTATACTATCAACAATCCCAATGTGTTAGGCACACTCAAAATTATATTGATTTTGTATTATTTTTAATGTGTGTTCTGAATCAAGGATATCAGATTATGGCTTAGGTCTCCTTAATTCTACGCTACTAAATAATTAATATAGCATGTCAACAGTTTATCGCAACCAATAATAAGAAACACCCATGAAAAAATTCAACCGACACAATACCCCTCTTTTACACCACTGAATATAAAAAAACCATACATTACAAATAAAAAAAGCCGAAGAAAAAAATTTCCTTCGGCTAAACATCTCTTATTGAATACAACCTATTTACAGATTACCGACGCCCGAAACTGATTTCCTGTTCTCTGGAAGTTTCAGTAGCGGTATAATCGGTGGAAACCTCAGCAGAATTTTGTTCAGAAGTCTCATCTTTCAGTTTTGACTCAAGGTTCCGCCTCTTTACTGTAATGCGGTTTCCCCGGCCAAAACTCTCGTCTGAAGTGGGGGTATTGTTGGGTTTCTGCTCCTGAGGTGCGGGAGCAGAGAGAGATTCAAGGGATACCTCTTCTACCGGTGAAGATGATGAAGAATTATTTTTCTGCTTCAGTTGAAACTCTTTAGAAGGAGTTCCCCTCTGATTCTGCTTCCTGTCTCTACTGTGCCTTTTAATCCGCTTCATACCTTTTCCTCGTCTCCTGTCAGAATCTGAATTGCTGCCCAGTTTCTTCCGGGCACGTTCCTGGTCCCGTTCCGCATTCTTCAACCGAAGATTAATATCTCTCAGTGACTTTTCTACTGAAGAAACCGGTACATCTCCTTTATTCTGAGTTCCTGCCTTTTGAGATTTTCTGTTTTGTCCACGATCTCTTGCATTCCTGTATCGCTTATCGGACCGTTTAAACGTTTCAGGAGTCTTTTCCCCAGAATTTTTAACGAGTGCGCTTATCCGTCTCACCTGAACTATTGTAAAAATCTGCAAGATAAAAATTATAGCTAATGCTGTTAAAACTAGTGGTGCTAAATCCATATACATACTCTCCAAGAAAAATGACTGTTATATTTTCTTTTTTACTTCCTGCATGAGAGGAATATCTGCAATCGCAGGCTGGGTTTATTCATTTTTTTGATAATTTTCTTCTCAGTCTCTAGTAAGTATCTTATCAAATTATCGTCTCTCATACATAATGAAAAAGAATTGATATTCTTTCGGTCATTTCAATGTTGCTCGTATCAATTCGGCTGATTAACTTCATAACAGGGGCTCTTGTTCTTCAATCCCAAGAGATGATTATACCGCCCTTAACAGAGTCGGCTTGAATGCCCAACACATTAAATGAAACCACCGCTATTCAGTTTATACAGCAGGTGCGTTTTTCAGGTACCATTTCAAAGAACGAATAGACTGCATTACCAATAATCAACCGCCTGCCTCAGCAGTATCTTCCTTTGCAACCGTCTCCTCCTTCACTACGTTATTATCAATCTCTTCAATCTTCTCAATGAGTGCGGAAACCGTTTTTATTCTATTATTAATAACGATTCCCTTGCTCCAGATAAAGATGAGTATAAGGGTAAAGAAGAAAAACGTTACTATCCACAGTATCTTTATTACTTCCATTGAATAATTATACCATAGATTAGAGGTAATTGCTAATACATTCACCATTTATGCCATAAAGACATGACTCACAAGATATGTTTTTTCCAAAAATAAAGCAAGTTTCCAGCTTTTTTTCCGATAGTGTCATTCTGCGGTGAAAAAACGTAAGCTGGTACCTTTCTCACCTATCGGCACATATACTTTCCCTCCGCAACCGGGACACGCGCCTTCATAGGCAGTACCGGCCTTGTTCTTGTAGATTCGCCCATACAGATTGCAGCATTTGAAATAAATGCCGACAAAGGGCCTTTTCCCACTTTTATCTTTACCGTTCCGGTCCATCTGAGAAATATATTGAGTTTTAAATATATTGATCTTGCTTTAATTATACAATTAAATAGTTGAAACTGCCTGAAATTTAAAAAATTAGTGAAGAATAAGGCAATACCCCTGTGTCGAAAAAATATTACTGCATTAGCACTGTAACATATATCCTCATTAAAACTATTTTTAACAGGGAGTAATCACTGTCCGGGAGACAGTGACGACATTTATCAACAATCAACTATTGATTGAACGTTCATTATATGCATTCACGTAAGCCTGATAAAAAAACACGCAGGCAGCTTCTTAAAAAAGCAGGAGTACCACCGGAACTGCTCGACACCTGTGATGCCATATTTGAAACGGTACTTACCGGGGAATACCTGCTTCATAAGGAGGCCGAACCGCTCTCCCACCCGATCATGGTTCTCGGACATATACTGGAATGTGCACTGGTGGAACTGAAATCCGGAAATCTTACCATGGAAGATGTATTTCACACTGCACTGCTGGCCCTGTTGCATGACATCTGCTCCTATACTCGTATAACTGAAGAAACGATTGATGCAACTTCAGTGGAGCAGCGGTCATCGCTCATTGCGGAGAACAGAAAGCGGGTAATACGGCATATGGAAGATGGCGCGAAAATGGCGCGTACCGTGCTGCATGATTTTAACGACAAACACCATCGCACGATAGTAAGTGAAACCGCTATTGAAAAAATATGCGCAATTATCGCAATACATGACAACCCGAAAATCGGCATCCCGATTCCGAAGGATAACCATATGGCGGTCATGCTCAGGGAAGCGGATCGCCTCGACATGATAAGCCCCTCGGGTGTCCTTATTGATCTGCAACGGAAACAGGGAAACAGTTCCGCACCATATCCGGATAATATCACGGAACAGGTAGCACAGGTACAGAGTAACCTGCAATGGTTCAGGGAGGAGCGTCTGCTGTACAACGACAGGAGCGACGGGCCGTTCTGCGATGCAAGTACCTTTTTCAGGATATCACAGGCATATGCCATTTACGAACGCTACTTACATCATTGGCGAAAAACAGCATCTGACCTGGGAATACCGTTTGATTATGGAAAATAGAACAATCATATTCCACCTTGACATGGACGCATTCTTTGCTTCCATTGAGCAGCGGGACAACCCGGAACTCAGAGGCAAACCGGTTATAGTGGGAGCGCTGCCCGGCAACCGGGGTGTGGTATCTGCAGCCAGTTATGAGGCACGCAAATACGGCATACACTCAGCCCTGCCAATCAGTCAGGCATACGCACGATGCCCACACGGTTTTTTTGTCAGGCCGAGGATGCAGGTGTATTCGCAGGTGTCAAAAGAGGTCATTGCCATACTCCGCACCTTCACCCCCCGTATCGAACAGATATCCATTGATGAAGCGTTTATGGATATGAGCGGCACGGAAAAACTCTGGGGAAATCCTGTACCCGCGGCGGAAACCCTGAAAGAGAAAATCAGAAACGTTCTTGACCTCACCGCTTCAATCGGTATCGCACCGAACAAATTTCTCGCCAAGCTTGCTTCGGATATGCATAAACCCGACGGTATTACTGAAGCACCTTTTAAACCGGAGGCTGTAATTTCGTGGCTCGCGCCACTTGAAGTCTCCAGAATCTGGGGTGTCGGTAAAAAGACCCAACTGGCGTTATTCGACCTGGGTATACGATCTATCGGGGATCTACAGAAATTGTCCGGGCGGGAGCTCGAAAAAAGGTTCGGTAAACAGGGACTCAGCCTGTATAACCTATGCCGAGGGATTGACTCACGGGTACTTGAGGAACCGGGGAAAGCGAAATCAATCTCGCGGGAACACACCTTCAACACAGATTCGTTTGACAGGGACGAATGGCGGCGGGTAATCCTGACCCTTGCACGTGATGTAGCCCGGCGCGCCCGTAAAGCACAGCAGAAAGGCCGTACAATATGCCTTACCTTTAGGACACCCGATTTCAAACGGCATACACGGCAGGCAACGGTCGAACATGCAACACATTTGGCAAAACAGATCTATGAGCAGTCATGCGTGTTACTTGAAAAAGAGTTGCCGCGACTTAAAAGTCTGCGCCTCATAGGTGTGGGTATCACCAATTTCGAAGATACCCTGCAGACAGAGTTGTTCGACGATGAGAAAAAGATTAAAATATGGAACGCTTCAGAGCAGGCAATGGATGTTATTGCCGAACGGTTCGGCAGTGACGCTATTTTCCGGGCACGTGAGATGCACAAAAAAAAAGCAAAGAGGCTGAAACGGTAAGTGCGGCCAAAACTGTTGGGGATATCGGCAAACCATACTATTTTATTCAGCATGATAAGTATTATCGTCTGCTCCATAAAAGAGCCTTCATGGAAGGACCACGAACGAAACGTCAAGGCCACTATCGGCACGGACCATGAATATCTTCGCATCGACAACAGAGAAAACAACTATGGTATCTGCGAAGCTTACAACAGGGGAGCGGCAAAATCAAAAGGCGATATCCTTGTCTTTGTCCATGAGGATGTATTTTTTCTGGAGCGGGGATGGGGTCCGGTACTGAAACAGCACCCCCTTTATCGGCCTGTTTGGAGGCGCCGGTACCCAGTACCTGTTTAACAACAATCGCTACTGGAGTGCTGCAGGGACACCTTTCACCCGTGGCCGCGTTGTCCAGCTTATGGACGGTAAGGAACTTATCTCGGTATTTAACTGGGACAAAAATGATGCCGATGTTGTTGCGGTTGACGGATTGTTTTTCGCCATTCGCCGGGAACTCTTTGAAAAGGTGTCGTTTGATACTACTACCTTCACTGATTTTCATTTCTATGATCTTGATATATGCTTGCAGATACGCAAACACGCACGTTGTATTGTCACCTGGGACATTAGGTAAAGCATGAATCTATCGGAGTGACGCAGGAAGCATTTTTACAGGCGGGTATGAAATTTCTCACGAAATGGAAAGATGAACTCCCGGCGTCATGCACCGATAAAACCCCGACTTCCCACGAATCCCCCGGTGTAAAAAACTACGTATTGAAAAATCCGCTGCCGCCGATAATACTCGATCAAACCATCACCGGGTCATTACGGTAAGTAAAGGTTCTGGCGCGCAGTATTTCATACACCCGGCGAATAGACCGGGGCAATCCGGCAACATGTCTGCGTTCCGTCGGATCGTGGTTAAGCCCGGTATCATAAAATCCTTCAACGCTGTCAAGTATTTCTCCTGCGGTAAGCGGCGAGCCTAATTCTTCAAAATGCGTGGTGACTTCAGCTTCAAAATTGCTTTTCAGATTATCATAATCAACAACAATCACCGGTGTCTGTGACGTTTCATTAAGAAAGCGGATATTATACTCATACCAGAGCCGCAAACCGGCTTCGAGCGGTATACCATTGCGCCGTTTCAATGACAGAGCAACACCAAGCGGACTTCGCAGACAGAGAACAATAGTGTACACATTCCTGCACTACCGCTCCCAGAGCCCTGCAGTAAGACATAACCTTGGATACTTGATGATATCACCGTTGAACGTTTCAGAGAAGTTCTTTATCCGGTGGGCGACCTTTACCCCGGCCATGGTCATTTCCTGCATGAGCGGCGGATGGCACCAGGCACCGCCGGCCAGCGCAAGAATTGTATTATTTATTGTAACCGGCTCGATATTCTCAAAATTGCCATTCTCATTATCAAACTGGCCTTTGTTATCATTGAGAAGTGGGTGACACAACTCGTGCCGCTCCTATGCATTCCTGTAATTGCTATCATAACAACATCCCTTATTCAGTTCGGTAGTTCCTTTATTATGGTTATCGGCAGTATTGCGTTTTTTTTGTAGTGATTACAGGGGAAATGGAGGGCAAGGACCCTATGCCAACTAACACGAAGCACCCGTAACTACATGGTTTTTATAATTACAGGAAGATATCACACGCGGGAATGTTTTCAACGATTTACCGCTTGAATAGTGTATATATGAATACTGAAGGAGGGAAAGATATACCTATTTACTGTCCGGTATATCATCCTCATCCTTGAACAAACTCAGGAACCGGTGCTCGTACAATTCATATAATTTCCACCTGTCCAGCTCTTCCTTGAGTTTGCCTGCTTTGGTTTTATCACGTTTTACCTCATCAAAAAGCCGCTCGATTTTTTCCATGATGTAGTGCGGCACTTCCTCTTCTTCAACATCAGGAGCATCTTCATCCTTTTCCATGACCGTAGGAAAGTACTCTTTGATCCGATCCTCGATGGCAACGAGCTGTTTTTCGACGATTTCAATACTCTCCTGAAGATCCGCATGATCAAGCTCATAATCAATGATACCCTCGAAGGTCTTGACAATCTCAAGGGACGCTTTGGGATAGGACAGGTTACTGGCAAATGAGGGAATAGTTCCCAGCAGACAGCATGCGTCAATATTACGGGTAGCCGCGACACCCAGGAGCAGGCCGTTCTGCCCGGCAATATATCCGTCCGGCATGGGATTTACTTCATAATTAACTAAATCCACAAATGCTTGTTGATTATTAACTGCACTGAGTACTCTTGAGGGTGCTTTATGGCTCATGGGCCGGGCGAATGCCGCAGCGGTAAAAATACGCTTCACATGGTACTGTTCCGCAATATTGAGAATTGTCTTGATAATGGTTATACCGTCTTTTCCGCCCACCTGTGCATTACTCTCAAAAATGATTACACTCGGGTCTGCCCGGTAATAAAAAACGGCACCGGGAATCTCAGGTAACTGAGCGATGCCATCCTTGACAATTATAGAATCGGGAATAAAAAACGAAGCCATATCAATTTCGGCAAATATTTTAGCCTCAAGCTTGGTCCGTAAATAATCCATGGCAATAATACCGACATTGCCCATTCCCGGCCATGCAGCAAACATCGTCGGTTCATTGTCAAAGGTAACTTCTTCAAACACTCTCATCGCCTGCATTCTCCTTTGCGCTGAATACGTCCTGAAACTATACTTTATTTTACTTAGTTTCAACGGTCTTGTAAATACCTTTTTATCATTTATTACAGTGACATACAAACCAAATGGATCTGTTTAAAAAGAAATTACTTTGTGCCCCCATTGCAGGCATAACAGAAACCGTTTTTCGCACACTATGCAGAAAACACGGCGCCGATATTGTTCTTTCTGAAATGGTGAGCGCCGAAGGTATTCGTCATAATGCGAAAAACACTACCGCGCTTATTCGGTATAATAAGGAGGAACGTCCAATAGGAATCCAGCTGTTCGGCGCCGACCCGGAACATCTCGCCTATGCGGCGCAATACGTTGAAGAGCATGCCCTGCCGGATTTCATTGACCTGAACAGCGGCTGTCCAGTTCCCAAGGTTGTTAAAAAAAACGGTGGAGCCGCTCTCATGAAAGATCCGAAACTCTTTAAGAATATTTTGCACCATATGGTAAAAGCGGTACAAACGCCGGTGACCGTCAAGATCCGATCCGGCTGGTACAAACACGACTGGATAGACATTGAACTGGCGAAAATCGCGGAAGGATGCGGCGTTGCTGCACTAACCCTCCACCCCCGCTCAAAAACCATGGGCTTCTCAGGTCATTCATTCTGGGAACGCATTGCGCTCGTCAAACAGGCGGTAAACATCCCCGTTATCGGCAACGGTGATATCACCGAACCGCATCATGCTCTGGAGATGCTTACCCAGACGGGCTGCGATTCTGTCATGATAGGCAGAGGTATTTACGGTAATCCCTGGATATTCAATCAAATAAAACAACTGCGAGCCGGGAAAGCGCCGACATATCCTTCGCTGCAGGAGCGGCTCGAGACTGCGCTGCTCCATCTTGAGGCGTATAAACTGGAATGGGGTGAGAAACATGCTTCACGGGAGATGAAACGGCATGTGGCGTGGTATATTAAAGGAATGCCGGGCGCTGCGAATGTTCGTGACAGGATTTTTAGGGTTAATAATACAGAAGAACTGAAAGCAGTTATTCATGAAATTAACGGTATTTTGAAGGATAAGACAGCGCATCTGTACTGAAAATCATTTACAATAAAGATTTTCACTCCGCAATCTTCACTTCAAACATCAACGGCCAGTTCTTCCCGGTAAGGTAAAACGATCCGGTCTCATTATTGTAAGCGATACCGTTTAATACATCGTCCCGTTTAAGCGCGCCGATATAGTCAAGCAGCTCACTGCAGTCAATCATACGAAGCACCTTTCCGGATGTCGGATCGATCTCAAATATATAATCACTGTACCAGAGGTTTGCATAGATACGATTCCGTGCATATTCCAGTTCGTTCAGTCGACTCAGCGGTTTTCCGCGCAGGGTTACCGCCACTTTTTTGGTGATGGTAAAAGCGTCGTTGCGCCGGTACAGGGTATCGCTTCCGTTGCTCATGATATAGTATAAACCATCCGTAGTAATACCCCACCCTTCCCCGGCATAGGTACGGGTATCAATAACATGCAGGTCGGGAAGGGAATATATAATGGCACGGCGGCTCCGCCAGGTTAACTGCACCAGCATATTATCCTTTATTGCAATACCTTCGGCAAAAACATCCGAAACCGGGATATGTTTTTCAACCACCCCATTATCTGTCTGTATCACCCGCAGGCTCGATTTATTTACCAGGCCGGTACTTTCATAAATTTTTCCCTTATAGTAAATAAGTCCCTGGGTAAAAGCACTGGTATCATGACTGAACGTTCTTACGATAAAAGGTTTGATCGTGGTAACTGCAGAAGATACATTCGGCGGTTTTTTCGGCGTATCCGATGAGTCACACCGGAGGGACAGCGCGGAACTCAGGCA
>CAZIYW010000107.1:0-18229 GCA_964543525.1 uncultured Fibrobacterota bacterium
GCTCCTTGCACCGATATTCGTTTCTTCGTTGGCATGTTTGAAATATATAATTTATTTAATTACCTCCGGGGTAAAATCCGGGGTAAAATCTCGCGCAGTTTGAATTGTGTTGGCATATCACGTCAGTTAAAAGAAACATCCATTAATTTTGAACTGTCTTTCGTCATGTTTCCCATCTGATCGTAGGAAAAATTATTCATATCCTGTTTATGTGAGACGTATAACAAACGATTGGTACCTTCTATGCCAAAAAAATACCAGGCCTTCCATTTCAGATAAAATTCAATTGAACGAAGCCGTGTTTCTATCGAGGTGTTACTATAGTATATTGGGTTTTCAACAGGTGCGGGAATGTATACTGAACCCTTTACAGGAATATATATTCAGTTGTCAATTCCTGAACCTTTATCCTTTAACCTTAAACCCAACGGCTATATCTTCCCCAGCGCCTCATTTTTTACCCAGCCGCTCACTCCATTGGGCAAGCTGACAAAGCTCCAGTCACCGACGGTTTTCTTAATCTGGAATTTTGTTCCTTCATGGACTGTAAAGAGAACTTTGTTACCATCCGGCTGGTTCTTGGCATCGACCGTTTTTTCCAGGACAATGGCGAATTGTTTTTTTTCGGCATCGTAGATTTTTATGCCGATTGAGATACCGAGAAAGGTTGAAAGAATGATGGCAATACTGGCGGTATAGATAAGCCAGAGTCGGATATTGTGGGAGACAAACATTCCCAGAACATAGGAGAGACTGAGGAACATGAGGCAGCCGAACAGTATCCACAGTTGGGCATTGAGAGAAAAAAAGGTGTGCAGGCGCCAGAGTATGGTCTCAAAAAAGGAGCGCCGCGGTTCCGGAACCCGGTCAATGATATTTAATTGTGAGAATTTGATATTGGCAAAAATATCCTGATCTGTCGGGTCCTGTTTGCGTGCTTTTTCAAAATACAAAAGCGCCATACCGAGTTTGTGCAGGCGGAAATAGGTATTGCCCAGATTATAAAACACATCACTGTTATGAATACCAGTTTCGAGAATTTTTTCATAATAAATCACGGCACTGTCATACTGCTTATTTTCATAAAAGCGGTTTGCTGTGTTGAACCATTGGTCAACCGGTGCGGCAGTAATGACTCCACTGAGAGATGCAATAATCATGAGAAGGAAATGAAGCGGATACTTTTTCATGCTTTATTCTCCTTCCGTTCAAGGCTGTCAATCAGCCGGTAGGTATTCTCAAGTAAGGTTGAGACAATTCCTTTATCGACTGTGCTGCCGCTGAACCGGTAACGGTCAAGTGATTCAAGGAACGGTATCAGGTCTTCCGTAACGGAGGCATCAACTTTGAAACGGGACAGCTCTTCTTTCAACTTATCCAGAGTCTTTCCGGCTGCAGCAAACCCGAAACGGTGGGTGATATAGGTCTCAATAATTTCTGCAATGCGTGCGATAGCCGGTGTAGGTTGAAGCGATTCTATCTCCTTTGAAAGTTTTTTCAGCGAGGCCCTGGCGGAGGACAGTGCTTTTTTTCGCAGCTCCACAGAGGGGTTTTTTTTCAACACTGTTGCCTGCAATCTGAAAAGTAACGCAAACAGAGAGATAAGAAACGGTATCGGGAACAGAATGAAAAAGAGTGGATTTTTATACGGTTCAGTTGACTGATGCCTGATATGGGACGGGGTTTTTATATAGCGGATATCACGACCGACTTCACGAATATCCTCCTGCGTCAGATATCTCGACTGCCGTTTGCCGCCCTTTTTACCCTTTGTAACAGTGACTGGGATCGCATCGGTGGTTATTGTTTTATACCGGCCGTTGTCAGGATCAAAATATGTCCAGGAAATTGGAGGAATCGTTTTATCCCCTTCCTCACGGGGAATAATGAGATACTTGAATTTTTTCCGTGTTGCAATACCTCGTGCTGTGGTGTCTACATAGGTATGTTTCTCAGGTTTAAACACTTCGAAATCGGGCATGTCCGGCAGAGCGATATCGGTCATATTTCCGGGGCGTGTCGTGCCGTATAAAGTAACGTGCAGGGTAATTGCATCTCCCGCAGGAACGGTGTTGTTACTCAACTCGGCTTTGAGAGTGAAGGTGCCGACCGCACCGGAGAATCCGGCGGGCTCCGGAGGGAGCGGTTTCACCGTGACGGACAGCCGGTTACTGAGGGCAGTTCTGGGAATCTGCTGAACACTTCGCCCGAAAAAGCTGCCGCCGAAGAAATCATCAAAGAAATCTCTCCGCCTGCTCTGAACCTGGCGTAGCTCTACATACTCGAATGGAATTGACGGTACTGAATACGTGCCGGCTTTCACCGGAATTACCGAGAATGCCAGTGTGAAAATCTGATGCGGTACTCCGTTAACCGTTCGCTGTGTCTGGCCGACTTTATCGGAGAAAAGACGGTTGATGGAGAAACTTGCACCGAACGCTTTTTCAAGGCTTGCTATTACCGTGATAAAACCTTCATTGGTGAGGTTAACCGGCGCCTGTGCTTTTTTTGCCACTTCAACCGTAAGAATGCCCTGCTCGCCAACGTAGACGCACTTTTTATTCAACCGGATATGCACACGTAAATCCTGCGTCTTTGCCGGTTTTTTACCGACGGTAACGGTAAACGGCTCAGAGGTGTACACAGCACCGCCATGATTAAACGTCAGTGCCGGAAAAGTAAAGGAGCCCTCTCTGGTAAAGACAATATGGTAATTAAACAGATAGTTGATTTCTACGGTCTGGGTCATCTTTCCATTGATAATCTGGATGGAAGAGGTCTGGTTCTGATTGCTGGTAGTCCGCAAAAGACGGTAATTTTCAGAAGAAGGGAGTGACGGTGCCTTTATATTTTTTATTTCGCTGTTGCTCACAATGGTAGCCGTCACCACGATTTGTTCACCCACTGACACTGCAGTTCGCTCTGTGGTGACCGTAAAGCGGATCCCGCCATATGATACGGTGAATAAAAAAAGTATCGTGGTACACCATACACTGTTTTTTATCACTGTACCTGCTCCTTTACCCATGATACAATGGCCCGGTGCAGAAATTTTCTGCTGCTGACCGTTGCATACCGGTGATCCGCTCCGGGAACAATATGATACACCGGCTCTATTCCGCATTCTCTTGCCCTGTCGATATAGACAGAAGATTCTTCAGGGGTAATCTGCTGGTCACTTCCCCCCTGAAAAAGAATAATGTTTTCAGTCACCTGTTTTCCTATTGCCGCCACCGGCTCACATTCTTTCAATTCCTCGAAAAAGGCTATTTTTAATTCATGAGGGCCGTATTCATAACAGCCGGTGTCGTTGGTGCCGTTCGTTAAAATATATTCGTGCGATTGTGCATGCTTTTTAGTATCGGCAAGGGGCGATAGCAGTATAAGACCGTCAATGGAGAGAGAGGACGCAGCAAGCACTGCAATGGTTCCACCGAAACTGTGGCCGAGGAGCAGTATCTTTCCGGGGGAGAAGCTCTTTTTTACATAGTCGTATGCGGAAACCAGATCGGCACGGAGCGAGTTAACGGTAATATCCGAAAAGCTGCCGTCACTTTCGCCGCAGCCGCCGAAATCAAAAGCATTGACGCTTATCCCGCTGGAGGCAAGATGCTTCGCAATGCCGGTAAAAAAGTAGTTGGGGCCGATACGATGGCTGGTAAAACCGTGACACATGATAACCCAGGGAGCATTAGGATTTTGAGCGATATACAGTGATGCCCTGATATACCGGTTTCCGTTTTGCCACTCTGCAAATTGAAAGGTGTAATCCATGAACGTGTTACCAGTCCTTTTCAGGTTTCTTGCCGATGAGCGCCTTCATTTTTTCCGTCGGCTTGTTTAATTCTTTATCGTCGTCGGCATATTGGCGTAAGAGGCGTAAAGCCTCCTCTTTTTGCATATCCTTTTTTGATGGTTGAGGTTTTGGTGCCTGTTTCTGCTCCTCTTCTTTATCTTTCTGACTCTGATTCTGCTGTTGTTTGTCCCGGTCCTTTTTCTGATCCTGTTTTTCCTGGTCCTTCTTTTGCTGATTCTGTTTATCGTTTTTATTCTGCTGCTTATTCTTGTCCTGGTTTTGCTGATCTTTATTATCCTGATTATTCTGCTGGTTCTGCTGCTGCTGTTTCTGCTGCTGTTCAAGCTGTTTGATTTTCATCTGTGTAAGCTGAAGGTTCCACTTTGCATCTTTATCATGCTGATTCAAATCAAGAGTTTTTATATAGCTGTCACGCGCTGCTTTATATTTTTCCATGGCTTCCTTGCTGCCCGCCTGCATGAGTTGATCGCCCTGCATGTTATAGACGTTTCCCAAATTGTAGTGAAGCTTGGCAAGGGCATCCGGATCGTTGACCGATAAGGCGCTTTTGTAACTTTCCTCTGCGGTTTTAAAATCCTGCAGCCGATAGAGTGTTGAGCCTTTGTTAATTGCCAGTTTTTTCTCTTCGGGTGATTCCAGCAGCGCTTCATCATACAGGGAAAGTGCCTCTTCATATTTCCCCTGCTCAAAGAGTTTATTGGCTTTTTTGTTTTTCTTATACACCTCGTCGGCACAAATTGAGAAAAACAGGCAGATGATAGGCAGCAGTATTCGGTTCAAAATCTACCCCTCCATTCTTTTTTGCGACGAACGCGATCCGGTATGAGAAATTCAAGAATAAGAAAGAACAGGGCAATACCTAAAAATATCTGATACCGCTCTTCATAGACAGCCAGCCGGTTCATACCGAGATCTTTTTTCTCCATTTTCGCGATTTCACCATAGACAGATAAAAGGTCGAGATTCGAGCCTGCATTAAAGTAGGCACCCTTACCCTCATGTGCTATTTTTTCCAGAATAATCGGGTCAAGACGGGTCATGACCAGATTGCCGCCCTTATCCTTTTTGTAGATGATATTGCCGCCGCTTTTTTTCAGGGGGATAGGCACCCCGTTTTCAGACCCGATGCCGATGGTATAAATTTTCACCCCTTCTTTCGCCGCCTCTTTTGCTGCGTCAATGGCGTCTCCTTCATGATCCTCACCGTCGGAGATGAGTATCAGGACTTTGTGCTTTTTCGATTCTGTTCTGAATGCTTTGGTTGACTGTCTGATTGCGTCTGCAAGGGCGGTACCCTGCAGTTGTATCCAGCTGGTTTTTACTACGTCAAGAAACATCTTTGCCGCGCCGTAATCAAGCGTTAGCGGGCATTGCACATAACTTTCACCGGCAAAGATAACTAGTCCGATGCGGTCACCTCGCAGAATATCGATAAATTTGGAAATTTCGTGTTTTGCCCGATCGATACGATTTGGCGCGATATCCTCGGCAAGCATACTTTGTGAGATGTCTAAGGCAACAATAATATCAACCCCCTTGCGCTCCATTTTCTGCTCCTTGACGCCGAACTGGGGACGGACCAGTGCCGCAATGACAAAGATGAGAAAAGCCAGAAAGAGAATCCACTTTAAAATCTGACGGTTCAAGCCGGTCTCCGGATTTAATTTCTCAATAAGGGAAAGCGAGGCAAAGCGGGCAAGCGCCGTCTGCTTATGCTGATACGCCCAGATAAAGAACCCGATGCACACCGGAATGCCCAGAAGCAGCCAGAAGTATTCAGGATTTCCGAAACGCATACATACCTCTACGGGATTCTCCTGAAGCGTGTATGCTTCAGTATCAATTCCAGAAACAGTACTATACAACCTGCAAGGAGCCAGGGGAAAAAATGCTCGGAATAGGTGGTATAGGACATGGTTTTTATTTCCGTTTTTTCCAATTTGTCAATAGTGTCGTATATCTCTTCCAGTTTTTTTGCATTCTGTGCGCGATAAAACGCTCCCTTTGTCGCCGCGGCAATGTCGACCAGTGTCTGCTCATCAAGATCCGAATCAATCATCTCTATTTTTGTCTGGTGCTTGCCGGTCCAGGGATTCCTGAACTCAAAGGGGTAGGGAACCTTACCCTCTTTACCGACACCAATCGTGTATATTTTCATTCCCAGCTCGCCGGCCGCTTTTGCCGCAATCTGGGGCGTTATTTCACCGCGGTTATTTGCACCGTCAGTCAACAGTATCAGTATTCTGCTTTTGGCCTGCGATTGCTTCAACCGGTTCGCTGCGGTTGCCAGCGCAGTCCCGATTGCCGTGCCGTCCTCAATCTCACCACTTTTAATATCATCAAGAAATTGTTCGAGAATATTATAGTCGAGCGTGAGCGGACACTTGGTATAACTTCTCCCGGCAAAAACGACAAGGCCGATACGATCATGTTTCCGTTTCTGAATAAATTTTTTTATGGTCTCTTTTGCCACGTAGAGTCTGTTTTTGGGTTTGAAATCAAGAGCACGCATACTCGTAGAGACATCAAGTACCAGCATAATGTCAACGCCGTGGGTCGTTACCTCCTGCTCGGTGTGTCCTCTCTGAGGTCGGGCAAGTGCCACGACAAGCAGGCCGACACCAACTAATCGCAAAATAAAAGGGATGTGAATAAGTTTAACCACCAGTGTCGAATGCAGCCGGGAAATTAATGAAACATCGGAAAACTGTACCGCGGGTCGGGATTTTTTCTCCCGCAGCACATAAATCCATACCATAGGAATCCACAGCAGGAGAAGAAAGAGAGCATAGGGGCAGGCAAATCTCATTGCTTTGCCTCCTCCTTCTGTTCCGCCTTTTTCTGCTCCTGTACAGGCCGAGGCCTGGTTTTTTCGATGAATGACCGCGTCGCATCATACAACTGCTTTACCGTTGCATGATTCGGTACCATCTTGGCAAATTTCACCGGATGGGTTGTGTTGAAAAACCACTCGAGGGATTTTCTCAGAGCATCATCAAAAGGTGCCGACGGCAGCCAGTGTAACATCTCTTCAGTTGTGTATTCTGCGGCGTTACATTCGAACCGCCGTCCGGTATACCGTTTAAGAATTTCTGACAACTCAAAGACATACTCCCGGAACAGACCCTTGGAAAGAAGCTGTTTGTTTTCGAGGCGTGCCAGGGCTTCAACAGCCTCTTCATAAGGCGGTTTCGGAGGCGGAGGTGGCGGTGGTTTCTTGCTTTGCACCCAGAAATAACGGGCAACATATATACCGGCGCCAATAAAACCGATGATAAAAATTATCCAGAACCATAAGAACGAAGGTGTACCCACTTTTAGCTGGGGCTTTATATCCTTTAAAGTGATAGTGTCTCCTTTATCGGCAACAATCGCTGAAATAACCCGTATCGGGATGGAGTCCGAATACAGGGTATCATTACCCTGTTCTCTCACCTCTACAAAGGGGAGTGGGGGAATTGAGCACGGTTTGAAATCATAGATGGTGAGGAGATATTTATAGGTCAGGCTGTCGGATGCTTTTCGTGCAACCCGGTCACTGTCCCAGCTCTTAACTACTAATGCACCAATACCCGTATCCGTTTCCGGCGGAATAATCTGAGCACCCGAAGGTGTTACCAGCGCTACAGTCAGTTCAATACGCTCGCCAAGAGTGAGACTGTCCTGGCTGAGATACGTATAAAGAACAGTAGCGTGACACCAGGTGCACACAAGTGAAACCGTAAGGACGAAACAGATTTTTTTCGCGTTCTTGTTTATTTCCATGTTCTCTACAGTAGTGAATAGTTATTCCCGAGTATCAGTATGCCGACCTGTATAAGACCGACTATAAAACCGAGTACACCACCGAGTATTTCAATGGCATGTAACTCTTTTGCTGCTATTTTATATACTATATTTTCAAGTTTTATCATATCAAACTGTTCGATCTTTTTTTGGACAATTTCTTTAAAATCAAGTCGATGCTCTACTTTCTCGAATATATCTTCCATAAAACCGGGGAGCATACCCCGTAGCTCATTTTTAATCATCTCTTTTATCACTCCGGTCGCTTCATTGGAGAGTATAAGAGATACTATTGGGCTACTGCCCAGTTTCTGCTCGATAAACCGGTCTATTGCCAGCATGACCGAGCGAAGGATCTCCTCATGAAACGCCGGCGTGTTAACAACCGTGTGAATGTCCTGGTGCGATATAAGTTCATGTTCAACCGTCTCGCCGATTTTTTTTGCCAGAGCAGATTTCCGCTTGGGAATAAGTCCCCAGAAAACGATACCAAAAACGGAAACCGGTGCATGGGGCCTGAAAATCATTTTTACCGCAATGAAATTCGTGATCCAGCCGATTAATGCCGAAATCAGAGGTATCATGAGATACACTATAGAGAATTTCATAACCAATTGGTACTACCGATAATTCTATTTTTAGTTGAATAAATACGATTTATTGTTTCTATTATTGCATTGTAACAGCACTATAAAATAACGTTGTGCATAAGAGTTCTACAATTATCGGGTAAGAGATTATTTTATATATTTTATTTGTTATTGCTGAGGAGAGTAATGGCAATTCAGAATTTTTCCTGGGTAATCCCGAATAAACTTGCAGGAAGCGCCATGCCGGGGAAATCGGTTAATCCGGTCGATGCGCACATGTATTCAGATATACAGGAGCTGTTCGATAACGGTATTCGCTGCCTTGTCTCGCTGCGGCATATGCCTGAGTCGTTCGGTACCCTGTGTGAGCGTGCCGGTATGGAGTGGGTATCCTTTCCCATTCCGGATTTCGGTGTACCGGCAGACATCGACGCTTTCGAGGGCATGATACGGCAGTCGGTGGCTATTCTGCGGAAACAGATACCGTTGTGTGTTCACTGTTATGCGGGTATTGGCCGGACCGGTATTGTACTGGCATGTATTGCCGGCTTGTATTTGTCGGTAGACGGCAATGAAGCCATTGAAAGAGTCCGTAACAGCCGCCTTGCACTGGAGACTGATGAGCAGATTGTATTTGTAAATACCTTTCTTGAATCGATACAAAGGGCATGAGAAAAGAAGCGGAGATATTTAATTATTTACTGCAGGAAGAGAAACGGTTATCACCGTTTGCTAAAAAGAGCAGTGAGTCACTGGGGCGGAAATTTCCCATTCAGCGGGACCCGTTCCGCCTTGAATTTGCCCGTGACGATACCCGTATCCTGCACAGCCCGCCATTCAGGCGTCTGAAACACAAAACCCAGGTGTTTCTCTCTCCCGATAACGATCATATCTGCACCCGTATGGAGCATGTACTGCATGTGTCGAGTATCGCGTCAATTATCGGGCGCTGTCTCGGCCTGAACACGGATCTCATTCACGCTATTGCCATGGCCCATGACCTCGGGCATACCCCGTTTGGCCATATCGGTGAGCGGATACTGAATGACCTGCTTGTTGACGAAGGTATTCCCGAAGGATTCAAGCATGAGGTGCACGGTTTACGGGTGGTGGATAAATTGACAAATCACGGTGCCGGCCTTAATCTTACCTATGAAGTCCGTGACGGTATTCTCAATCACTGCGGGGAGCGGTTTGAGCAGAAAATCGCGCCGGACAGGAAAAAAGATCTGTTCAAACTTGAAGAGATCAAGGATCGTACCTGCTACCCGTCCACTCTGGAAGGCTGTCTGGTACGTATGGTCGATCGGATTGCCTTTCTCGGCCGGGATATGGAGGACGGAATTAAAGCGGGACTCATTAAAAAAAAGGATATTCCTTCGGAGATATCAAAAGGTCTGGGAACCGATAACGGTAAGATAATCGGCCGTTTTGTCAACGATACTATTGCCAGCAGTGTCGATAGTGATATCATAGCACTGAGTGATGAGACGTATGCATTTATGAAACAGTTGCGTGATTTTAACTACGAGCGTATCTATATGCATCCGGAGGTTGAAAGCAGGGCAAGAAAAGGTGAGCATGTTCTTGAGCAGCTTTTTACACGGTTGATAGAGATACTGCGGAAATCGGATCGGGGAATGAATGTGTCTTTTGTTAATGAAGTGGTCAGGGATGCCCCGAGCGTGGGCGTGCTTTTTAATTTCATTAAAAACAGCAATTATACCGAGAAAACTCCTGCATCGCGTATTGTTGCGGATTATGTCGCCGGTATGACGGATCTGTTTGCACAACGCTCCTATTATCAATTGTTTTTACCGTCACCGGTTATATAACTATAAACCGAGGGAAATGCGTATGTCTTCACACCGTTCACACCGTTCACATCGTCACCAGAAAATAAAGGTCGGAAAAAGTGAGAATATATTCAGTCAGTTATGGGACTCATTCTGGAATCCTCCTTCGGAGGTCTGTCCGAAATGCGGCCGTGATGTGGTTGAATATTATGACCCTTTCTTTTTCAGCCCCATACGGACTCTGCGGGGACGGCGCCGCGTCAAGTGTCTGACCTGCCGTTTTATCTGGCGCCCCAAGAAATCGACAACCAGTGTGTGGGATAAAATTATGCCCCGACACTAACGGTTTACCGTGTTTCCTGAAAAGAAATATACAGAACGTAGATGTAATAATGATTCAGAATATATACGGGAATGCAACCTCGCACAGTTTTTACTATTGTAATCCGCTTTTTGATCTGTCTCTTGGTAATGCTGATACGAAGGAATTGATGCCTGCAGCAGCGGAGATGTGCTGCCTTTTTATTCCGTGTACCCATTCCGGCGACAATATCCTTATTAACGTTTCTTTGCCCGATACATACTGGAAATACCTTGCGGACAACAGGCTGCCGTGCCCGCGGCAGGTAGATATGAATGAACAGTGTCCGGGACTTAACGGTGTGCCCTGGGGTTGGAACAGTGAAGCCGTTGCTGTCTTCAGGGAGATTGGCGTGCAGTGTAATAATCCTGAATTGTCAATCGTTCGGAAGGTTAATGCCCGTAAATTCAGTTTTGCTTTTAATACAAAATCCCAAACCGGTGTGCCGGGTGCATGCTATTGTACCTCACTAACTGAAGCACAACAAAAAATTGATTCGTGGCACCGGTTTCCTCTGGTTATTAAACCCGATTTCGGTAATGCCGGGTATGGATTCATCAGAAAGGAACAGTGTTACCTTGGTGATAATGAACTGCGACAACTGGAGCTGTTTTTCGTAAATGGAGACGGTGTGACGATCGAGCCGTGGTATACCCGGACAGCAGATATTTCAAGCAGATGTACTATTACGCCGGAGGGAAACATTTTAGATGTCAGACATCACCGGACGCTGTCCAACCGGGCAGGAACGTTTTTTGCCGATCTGGTTGATCCCGATGATGCGGTTATATCATTCTGGAAAGAAACGCTGGATACTGCAGTATATGATGCGGCAAACGAGCTATATAAAGCGGGATATTTCGGTCCCGCCGGATTTGATTCATTCGAATGGCTTGACCATAATGGAAAGCGGCGTCTCGCGGCTGTTATAGAGATAAATGCCCGTCACCCCATGAGCAGTGTGACATACGCCCTGCGTGAGAAACTCGCACCGGATCAGGCAACACTGTTTCGCTTCATCAGCAGGAAACGGCACCGGCTCCCCGAAACCTATCCTGCGCTGAAGAAAATACTTGGGGATGATGCCTACAGCCCGCAAAAGATGCGCGGAATCCTGGTGGTGACCCCCCTGCGGGTAAGTCATACACCACAGCATTGGATACAACCGGCACGAAGCGCTTTTTTTATCGGTGCAGACTCTGCTGAAAAGGTTCTTGCGCTGGATGAGAAATTGAGAAATAATTTTTTGAAAAACAGATAAATAAAAAAATACCTATAATGTGATTGATATCACAGATTTTTACAGTGCAATAGTCTATTTTAAATGTATATAAGATTTATATCTACTCTACAATACAGTATACGGAATTATACAAAAGGAGCCTATTATGCCCTCCAGTCGAAAAGCAAATCAACCGCAGTTCGTGTTTATTTGTGGCGACCTGGATCTTGATACCTTTGGTGTCGCTGAATTCTCCGGAACCGATAATATGTTATCGCCCTATGAATTTATCATTAACCTACGCTCTCCACGAAATGATATATCTTCCGACGAGACTATCAATAAGCAGGCAACACTCTATATTTTCCGTGAAGGTGAATATTTTCCCTATTCCGGCATTGTTTCCGAATTTAAATATTGCGGTACATCCACCGATTACAGCACGTATACGGTCAAGCTCGTTCCCCGGTTGTGGCTGCTCAATCTCAATTTCCAGACCCGGGTATTTCAGAAAATGAGCATACCGGATATTATTGAAAAAGTGCTTGAGGATGCCAATCTTTCCGATTATTATACAATAGATCTCCAGGGAACCTACAGCGAGAATGAATACCTCGTACAGTATCAGGAGTCGGACCTTAGTTTCATTTCACGGCTCATGGAAGGTTCCGGTATCTGGTATTTCTTTAAGGAACTCCCGCTTCTTCCGGAGGAGATAGAAGCGCCCAATCTTGAGGAGCTTGTCATCAGTGATAAAACGTCATCCTTTGAATACATTTCCGGTGAATCCGAGATTGTGTACCGCTCACCATCCGGACTGCACGAGCGCGTTGATACTGCGGTAAAAGAGTCTGTGGATTCCATTGCCTACGAAGAGCACATTATCCCCAAAGAGGTGTATGTAAAGAATTACAATTACCGCACCCCGGAAGTTGACCTTTCCGCACAGAAGGCAATTTCCACCGGCAAGGTAGGCTCCGTGTATACTTATGGCGGTGGTTATAAAGATACTGACGGCTCACAGAAAGCTGCGGAAATTAATGCAAACCGCATTGTGACGGAACAGGTTACCGTGTCGGGTAACAGTAACTGTCGTGGATTCAGAGCAGGATTCCGCTTTACCTTGAAAGAACATTTCCGTGATGACTGCAACGACCAGTATATGATTAAAGGGGTAAAGCATCACGGGAGCCATACTTCGTCCGAAGGCGGAATGGCGGGATTCTCATATAGAAACGAATTTTCCCTTGTACCGTCATCCAGAGTCGAGACCTATCGACCTCCGGTAAAAACATCTGTGCCGAAAATACCCGGAATAATTACCGCATTTATTGAAGCGAGCGGGTCGGATTATGCCAGCCTTGATGAGATGGGACGCTATAAGGTCCGCCTGCCCTTTGACCTTTCGGAAAGTGATAATTATAATGCCTCAAAATATATCCGCCTTTCTCAGCCCTATGCCGGCTCGAATTACGGTATCCATTTTCCTTCACATGAAGGAACCGAGATGGTGCTGGCCTGCATTGACGGTGATCCGAATAAACCGCTCGGTCTCGGCACGATACCAAACGCGAATACCGTTTCCCCGGTAGTAAGCAACAATAAAGCAGAGAGTGTTATTCGCACAGCAGGCGGCAATGAAATAAAATTAGACGACACGGCAGACAAGCAAAAAGTGAACATTAAAAGTAATGCAGACAACAGCATCCTTTTCGATGACGAGAATAAAAAGATTGAGATAAAAACCACCGGTGATGACAACGGCAACAACCGCATACTACTTGACGATAAGAATAAAACCCTGACACTGAGCGGCCTGAATCACAGTTTACAGATGAGCTATGGCGACAGTGGCAAAGGGATTACTATCCAGACCGAATTGGAACATTTTATTAAAATTGACGATGAAAACAACATAATCACGGTACAAACAGCCGGTGGCCACTCTGTGCAGATGGACGATGACGGCAATACTATCACGGTTACTGACGGAGCCGGTAAAAACACGGTCACCCTTGACGGGGGCGGGGGCCTAAGCCTCGATTCACAGGGTGAGATTAAAATCACAGCTCAGGCAGACCTGGTTATTGAAGCGGCAAATATAAAAATGACCGCCCAGCAGGCGATTGAGCAAAAGGCCAATATGGATTTCACGATGAAGGGTATGAATATGGAAGCAAAGGCCGATATGAATATGACCGTTGAAGGCGGCATGAATACCGAAGTAACCGGTACTACGCTCAAGGTGGAGGGGAAGACTATGGCTGATTTTAAAGGCGGGGCCAAGACCACATTGACCGGTGGTGTTGTGATGATTAATTAAGCAGTGCTGGTATATAGTGTTGCAATAGTGCTGCAATCCTTTACAATACAAGAATAATTCTGAATTCCGCAGGAAGTACTTTCAACTTAAATTGAGCGATTCTTATATACATAAGAGAAATTTCTCTATCTACTAATGAATGTAAATATGTACGGTAAATCAAAAATAACGTTTTAGGTGCATCTCAATTTTTTTCAAGAAATTATAAAAGACAGTCAATTACATCCTGTTCCGAAACAAACCGGCTGACAGCGTTTCCGAAAGGATTATCCATGCATGGAAATGGCTGCTTGATAAATAACAGTTGCCTTTTTATGAAACAATTTATTTTAGCCGACAAAAGATAATGCTTTATTCGTACTTCAGACATTCCTTTTCCAACTGACGTATTTTATCTACTTTCCTGCGTTCTTTTTCCGTCGGCTGCGCTTTCCCTGAAAGGAATTTATTGTATGCCTGCAGGAAACTGTTCCTCAGCAGTTGCGGTTTAATGCCTGACAGTCGCTTTGCCAGCTCCGGTTGTTTTTCAAAGGGAAAGGATAGTAACAGAAGGTCACGCTCCCAGGCACTGTCGCCAGGTTTACTATTTTCCATCTTCAGAACAATACCATGCTCAATAATAACGTTGTCATGATCAAAAATAACAATCGTTTTTTTGTTCGGGGCAAATGCCGCAATGGATAACTTAGCATTCGGCTTCCAACGGATGGTAGCCGGATTTTCCTTTGAGCCCACCTCACCGTCCTCATCGGGAACGGCGAACAGAAAATCAAAGGCTCCCGATTCATGCGTGGAAGCTTCTGCGTAAAAAACAGCATCAGGTATGGGATTCCCTTCGGTATCAAGGATGCTTGCGTGAAGGTATTTTTCCGGAGCACACTGTGTTATAAGCAGCGCTGAGGCAACTACAATAAGTATTGACGCTATTTTACAGTTCATTGTGCATTCTCTCCGGCAAAGAGGTTGTCTTTTGGATAAATAGGGATAAAAGTGCATCCGTCAACAGTGGTAAATGCATCGACTATGGTTCCCTGCGTTTCTTTCCATTTTTTCCAGAATGCCTTGTGAGAGTCAACATCGTTGCCGACCGGCGCTTTTTCATATTCTACCCCGGGAGTCCGTTTGGATTTAATGATTTCATTGTCGGCACCTGAATTATTAAGAAAGAAGCGGTTTTGATCATAGCCGGCAACAGTCTTCCAGTGCAGGCTCCGTAGATTGTACTCTTCCTCGACGAGAATTAATACCGGGACACCTGCGGAGATCCAGAGTTTAACCAGTTTCACGGCGCGGTCTTTGTCGAGGTTCTCAGCATCGTTGTCCCGCCCGTGCATCTGAAATTTTTCTGCAGCATCGACAATATTTTTTGGTGTTCGCGCGCCGTTTACCGCATCATCAACATGCTGTGAATAATAGGCGCTGTCCTGCTTCTCTGGATTATTGGTATACGGTTTCCAGTAATTCATAGCGAATGGGACCAAGAAGAGGGAGTCCGCTTTTATTTTTCGCAAATCGTGTTTCTCTGTCTGTAGTGGCCAGATCGTCGCGATGGCTGAAATAGAAACAGGCTTCACGGTCACCGTCAATAGTTTCAGGTTTGTCAGAGTAGAATCCGTAAAGGATACCTTCTTTCATTACCATACGGTGTGCCTTTTCCAGTTTACCGGAATCGGTATAATAGGCGAAATAAGCATACAGCTTATCTATCGGAATATGACCTGAGGCCCCCGGTTGAGCAACGGTGAAGAATTTCGGCTTTGCCTGAGGCCTTGAATGAGGCGTTACCGTTAAATGTTCGGGTACGGGTTTATCTTTAAAAACGGGACAGTTCGCAATACAAGATTCACGCGCAGATTGCGCATCGGCTTTTTTTGTCAGTGATGCTGAATCAGGGCACGGTAACGGCATTGACGGGAGTTCAGGCGGCTCAAAGAAGAGGACTTCTATACGTCGGTTTATTGCGCTTTCGTAATCATCGAGTTCAGGATGATCCTTCGGAAAAGACTCACCACAGCCAACAGCCTTGTGTTCATCGTCAACCCATCGGCCATTTAACGACGTATGCCAGGTCTTCATCTCGTCGAATTCAGTAGAAAGCAATTCCGCAAGTTTCAGCTGGTATACATCGAAGACGGCTCCCCAGGTTTGAGGGCCAAGCGTTTTATCTTCCTTAATCGATTTACCAAATTCTTTATTGTACGCTTTTTGAAAACCAAGAATCGCCTTTTTGGTTTTACCCTATATTTTCCCGTCAACTTTACCGGGATCGCAGTCCCATCCAAACTCTGATGCCCCCCATTTAAGTATTGTCTGAATATCCTTGTCATGATTTTTCTTATCGGCGATTTTTGCCCATTCTTCTTTCTTCCCTTCAAGGAGATACATAATCGACTTGGCGCGATCGTCGGACAACGGGTAATTAAACGAATCTTTTGCCACCCGGTCCATGTGTCCGGTAATAAGAAGTTTCTGGTTCGGATACTCTTTTACCTGAATATAGATGGTCCGTAGAACGTCAAGACCTGTAATCCTGTTCTGTTCCTCATCGGCCGCTTCACAGTCATTATAGCCTTCGGGAAGAAGCACGGCACTGTCGGTTCTGAACAATGCGTCTTCAAATTCAACTTTTGTCGTAAATGATGCACGGTATTCTTTTAAGGTACAGTTTCCAACCGATATATATTTAGATTCGGCAAAGTCGTCATTTTCCGCAAAATCTTCAAGGCATAGCTTTATACTGTAGGCCTTTTTGCTGGGAAGAACGGTTTGGTTGTCGGAGAGCGGCCCCGGCGCGTCACCGAAAATATACCCACCCAGTTCATCGGAATCGTTGTACAAGGTAAAACTGCTGAAACGAATATCAATACCCGAGACCGGGTAGGCAACTGTTTTTATTTTTTCACCCGATTTTCCTTTGACAGTATTTACTTTGACAGCAACCTGCTCTTCTTCAGGCGCATCCCATTCAATCTCTTTCTGGCCATCCTTTTTCCAATTGGCAACAGCAAGTTTTGGCGGGGTCCACTTTTTGCAGGCCGGGATTTCCTCAGTGACATTAACCAGATCAATGCAAACGGCGCGTGCAGGTTTTTTCCCTTTTGCGGATGTTGTGCCGATATTCCTGAGACGGATTGCCATACCCACATCGAGATTCCAGTGTTTAAGCGTATCCAGAACACCGCTGTCTCCTGAGTCAAGAAATTTCAGAGCAGAATCAATAAATTCACTTGCAATTTCTTTACTGCCAAGTATAAAGGTGCCGAAGGCGCCGGGATCAAAGAACCGTTGCGAAAAGGCACATACTTTATCAATATCCGGAATTGCATATCGTAAATAGTAGTAAAAAGAGGTTCCGTCACCGGTATTATTTTTTCTAAAATAGTTGAGTTTTGGATACTCATTCGCAAGTTTGGTAACCGAATATTTGTGGTCGCGAATAGGTTTGTCTGCAATTTCATACGCGCGGCAGTAGTCATTATGGATAAAGGGTCTTACTTTCTGCGGACCACTGTGAATCCTGTATCTGGCCGCAAAAGAGTCAGGCAGAGATACCGACAGATCAAGGAATTTTTCATCATTATTGGAGATACCGTTTGTCTTTATAATCGTACCGAATTTCAAAAGGTCATCATAAAAATCGTTATAATTGGCGAAATACCACGGATCTTCCTGTTTAAAAAAGATCGTCCGTATATCCTTCAGCTTCTGTATTTTATCGTGGTAGCCCTCGAAACATAAAAATCGAGTGAGGGCGTCGAGATAGTGCTCAATTTTATTGTGATTGTTCCAGATGTCTTTTGTCAACAAACCCTGCTCATTTTCCCAAACTTTCTCAAGCTGATGATAGGCGCCGGCAAACACATTGACCTTCACATGTCCGAGAATATCCAGTGCAATGTGGGTTAGATAACCCAGAATATAGGCGGTCTGGTATTTTTATAACAGTAGTGCCAAAAGCAAAATCAGAATCAAATGTGTTTTTAGTATCAACGTCATTATTCAAAGTACCTGTATAAATTTTATAACCGTTTCCTCCAAGAATTTTAACTTCATAATATAATTCTCCTTTTTTTTTCATTATTCAAATTCAATCCCGATAACGTATCTTTTTTCTCGCACATTTTTTGAGAAGAGATCCTAACATTGGTTTATTTGGTTTGAATTCTTTAAACAAAAAAAACATAAACCAAAGGAGGATCTCATGGTTGTGCCGGGCAAAGCTGGCATCAACAAGCTGGCCAATCCAGCCTGAATAAAGGGTAACCACCAGTTCATTACTGAACTCTGCATGTTGAAGTGGTAACACTCTGCATGAAGCCGGAGGGAAGGAGGAA
>CAZIYW010000108.1:0-18037 GCA_964543525.1 uncultured Fibrobacterota bacterium
TATCGAAAAAACGGTTGGAGAAGAAATGGGAGATGGTTCGTGAGTATATGTAATACCGGAAGTGTGAATCTCTTTACAAAACACACCGGTGAGTACCCGTAAAAAGAAGTGGACAGCACTCGGGTATGGTATTGTATTATTATGTAAATAATATTATAATTGAAAATACTCTTCCGGGTAAACGGTTGTAGATAAACAGCCGGATTCTATCAAAAAGCATGGTTCCGGGAGGTCTGCAATGACCCTTGCGTTACTTGCTTTCATGTGGGGCTGTATAAGCGCGGTATCTCTTCCGGCGGGTGCCTTTATCGGTTTATGGTGAAAGCCTTCACATAAAATCACCTCGCTGCTTATGGCTTTCGGCGGTGGTGCCCTGCTTTTTGCCCTGACAATAGAGCTTTTTGCACACTCCCTGCATCGGTCTCACGAAGGGCACGATATATGGATAATCTTGGCAACCATAATCGGTGCTCTGGTCGGCGGCATCACATTTGAAATGCTCAATTGCTTTGGACGGTATTCCTGAATCCCTGGTAATCGGTATGCTTGTTGTGATAGCTGCTGCAATTAATCAGGCCATGAGCATTGCCTTTATAGCAGGCGTATTCCTTGCCAACCTTCCCGAAGCCATGTCCAGCGCTGTCACCATGCGACGGCAAGGCTCGAGTGTCAATAAAATTTTCTGGATGTGGATGTCGCTTTGTATTATGACCGGGACTGGAGCTCTGATCGGTGCACTCATCTTCCCGCCTCATCCATTGGGAATGTTGCGTTACTTCATCTCCGGCGTTGAAGGCATGGCTGCCGGTGCCATGCTCACCATGATCGCCAACACCATGCTTCCCGAAGCTTTTGAACAGGGAGGCAGCACCATTGTGGGGCTTTCAACGCTTGTCGGATTTCTTGCTGCGCTGTGTGTGAAACTGACGAGTATGTATCACGGGTAGCGGGCAGTTGACAATTACATTATGCTATGTATGTTGATTGCAGGAATCTGCAAAATATAACCTGTTTTGGTAATTTACGGGTTGGTAATAAATCAGTTGTTAGGAAAATGACCAGTATTAAATAACCATGGAAAAGCGAGACACAAAAGTTTAGATCATTTTAAATCCCATGATTGAGAAGTGTTTGTCAAAGGTAAAGGCTTCTTTTATGCGGTTTTCTTTCATTATTGCAAATGAAACGCAATCTGTGATGGAAAAATCCTGGTCCGTATATTTTTTAAATATAGCATAAGCTTTTTGTTCAAGATTTTCGTCATTCAGTACCACGTTTACCTTGTCATCCGAATAAATTGTATTAAGAAATTTTATGGCGGTTTGCTTTGATATTTTCCTTGCCAACAGCATAACTGTTTCGTGGATGACCAGATTTGAGGTTAAAAAAGTTGAATCTTTTTGAATACATTTTTCAAGTTGATCGGTAGCTTTGCTATGATACTGATCGCTTTTATCTGCAATTGCAAACCATGCACCGGTATCAATAAAAATGATTTTATTCCTGATCATAGAGATATTTGTCGTGATTCAATGAGATATCTGAGCAACCGCTTTCTCCAATGCCGATTATGTCGAGTATTGATGCATTTTGTCTTGTGGATTTTTTAGTTGAATTTTTTGTTTTTTCTTTTACAAATTGGGCAAAATCATAGATTTCCGCCTGCTTTTCAGCAGGTAGAGTTTCCATTGTGTTTGCCGTTAATTTGATATAATTTGCCCTCATATAGATAACCCTTTATCGTTATCTTTAAATTTATTCTATTTTATGCTCATATGCAAGCGTATTAAATGTTTTTTTGAAAAATTTTTATTAGGCAATTTCTATATATTTCTTCACTGTCCTCCTATCCAACCCGGCAATTTTTCCCACCGCTTCATACGTCCCATGCTTTTGATAAAGCATTTTACAATACTGTGATAACAGGCTGGAGGCATCGATTGACTCACTTCGGATATCGTTGACAAGTTGTGATATGGGGTCCTTGTCTTTCGGCATACGATCGCCTTCATAGTCCTGTTTTAGTATAATCCTGCGGACACATTGCTCGAGCTCGCGCACATTGCCGGGCCAGGAATAGTCCCTGCCAAGTTTGTTGTTGATTATAGTAATAACCTGGTCTGTCAACTCAGGATTTTCTCTGCCCACGATACTTACCACGGCATAGTCGACAAGGTCGGAGAGTTCCTGCTCGTTTTCCCGTATACGTTCGTAAAGTGAGGGTACTGTAATAATATCCGAGCAGAGCCGGTAGAAGAAATCGTCGCGGAACAGTTTCTGCCGGCGAAGGGCATTGATATCCTTGTTGGTGGCTGCTATG
This sequence comes from uncultured Fibrobacterota bacterium, assembly GCA_964543525.1. Classification (GTDB taxonomy): domain Bacteria; phylum Fibrobacterota; class Chitinivibrionia; order Chitinivibrionales; family JANQEN01; genus CBDVBE01. Next base: position 2,321 of record CAZIYW010000108.1, read on the forward strand.
ACCCGTCCGGAAAAACGCAGTTTCTTGTGGCTTCCTACTGGCGAGAAGGTGCGATCCTGCAACACGTGAAGAAGTTTTATCTGAATGGGAATGGAAGCGTCGCCGATTTCATCGAGGAATATAGCACCATAGGGACTGCAGGTAGCAAAGATACCGTCGTGTGCCTCGATCGCACCGGTAAAGGCACCCTTTCTGTGGCCGAACAATTCCGATTCGATTAGAGCTTCGGGATATTGAGAGAGATTCAGCGAGACAAAGGCGCCGGTAAAGCTGTCCCGGAATGTTTTGGTGTTCATATTAAAGGGGATATAGCCTGAGCGGCCGATTGCAGCGGCAGCAGTACCTTTGCCGGTACCGGTATCGCCCAGCAGCAGGGTGGAGAAATCCTCCATGCGGGTGAGGAGATTGTGTTTGTAAAATACCTGGTTGGAAGTGAATACATTATTCCAAAGGCTTTCACGGAGCCTGTACATGCAGGGGCTGGATCCGACAAGTTTCGTTTGTATAAAAAAGTAGGCCCGCCTCAATTGATACAGTATGGAAAACCATTCCAGCCGCTCGTCAATACTGAAACCCCTCTTTTGAAAGTAAGCCAGTGCTTTATCGGCAAATTTCACAGATACAAGTTTGGCGCCGGCATCCACCTGTTCGAGGATGTGTCTGTCAAAGTCATCCATGAACTGGTGGAATATTTCAAAAAGAAAGGTCACCTGGAGAATTTCCCGGTCCTTACCGCTGAATTTCCTGATATCTGCACGGCCCTCTTTTTCCATTTGCGCGATAAAATGGGTGAGACGTTCGAGCAGTTTTGCAAAGGTTTCACTTTTGGAGTAGCTGTCAGGAACCTGTGCGATTTTCCTGTCGAGTATAAACCGCTCTTCAGAGAATTGGTTGACTGTAGAGGTTTGTGTAACAAGTGAGCAGAACTCGCGCTCTTCTGGTGTAAGCTGATACTGTCCCATACAATAAATGTACATTATGTATACATAAAATGTCTATAAGTTTTTTAGCGGTTGCAGAAAAATACTTCTGGTTGCAGAATTTCGACCTTATTTTACAAACAATTTGACCTAAATGTTGTCCAAATAAGACCGTCATTCCCGCATGCTCCTGGCGGGAATCTATATCAAAAAACGGTAAAAAGCTGGATTCCGGCTAAAAGAATACCGGAATGACAGCAAAAGCCTTTGTTATTTGACTGGAAAAAATTAACAGGTTGCCAAAACTGGCACGCCCTTTGTTTTAGTACAGGGGTAAAAACAGAAAGGGAGAAATCATGGCATTATCAAATTCAGTTGCATCAGGAACAGAAATGTTATCATCAGACTTCATGAACATACTGCATTCTATGGAAGCTGCCGCGCAGTACTATTTCCTTTTTACAGTGGGTGTATGCGTTATCGTTACCGCTGTGTCCTTTATAAAAAGGTATAAAAAAGAGATTATCCGTTTTCTCGTCAGTGTCATTGTCAGGGTGATGTACCGTTTCAGGGCCCATGGCCGCAGTCGGATTGATATGACAAAACCGGCTCTTTATGCATGCAGCCATTTTTCATGGATCGATGCCCTGCTGATATCTGTGGCGGTGAAACGTCCGGTCCGGTTTCTCATGAGCAGGGAATACTATAACAAGCTCCGGCTAAAACCGCTGCTCAAGGCGTATGATGTAATACCGCTCTCATTTACTGACGGCCCTCATGCACTGGGGCAGGCCTTTGATAAAGCCCGCGCTGCACTCGACAATGGTGAGAGCGTCTGCATTTTTCCTGAAGGTACCATTTCACGCACCGGCTATCTGAATAAATTTAACAACGGCTACGGTAAAATTGTTGGCGGTACCGCTTATCCTGTAGTACCGATGCATATTGACGGCTCATGGGGTACAGCATTCAGCTACTGTAAAGAAAAGCGTTTTTCCCTGAAAAACATGTTCTCCCGTAAAAAGATAACGGTACTTTTCGGCAATCCCTGCATCTCCGATATTCCGGTCGAGCAGTTGAAAATCAAAGTGTCAGAGCTTATGACCGAAGCCTGCAGCCTGGATAAGGCCACGGGAAAATCACTGGGGAATCTCTTTGTCCGCGCCGCGCGCAGACACCCGTTTCAGGAAGCCATGGTCGATACTACCGGTAAAAAACTCTCTTACAGTAAAGCTGTGACAGCCTACCTGATACTTGCCGATATTCTTATGAGAGACCACAGTAATGAAGAGTCAATAGGTATGCTGCTTCCTGCCTCGGTGGGCGGTGCACTGGCAAATATCGGCTGTAACATCGCAGGTAAAGTTCCGGTGAATATCAATTTTACCGGGTCAACCAAGGCTGTTCAGAGTGCTGTTGAGCAGTGTCATATTCGTACGATAATCACTTCAAAGCGTTTTGTGGCAAAGTTAAAACAGCCGGACCTGCCTTGTGACATGCTCTATCTCGAAGATATCCTCAAACAGGTAACTCCTGTAATGAAAATTAAAGCGTTGATAAAAACGTGGACTGTTCCTGCTGACATACTGACTCATGAGAAAAAAGGGGTCAGAGATGCTGTCGCAACCATAATGTTTTCCTCCGGCAGTACGTCTGAGCCGAAAGGTATAGTGTTATCACACCATAACATTATTTCGGATATCGAAATGTTGACAAAAGCAATGCGTTTCGGCAAAGAGGATGCTCTCTGCGCCGCACTGCCCTTTTTTCACTCTTTCGGCTATACCGCGACCATCTGGTTTCCGCTGATCACCGGATTCAAGGTGTGTTATCATCCCAATCCACTCGACGGTGAAATAATTGCCAAAGTCGTACGCGAAAATCGGGCTACCATACTTCTCGCAACACCGACTTTTCTTAAAGCCTACAACAGAAAAGCGAAGAAAGAGGATTTTCCGTCACTCAGGCTTATCATTGTCGGAGCTGAAAAGTTGAAGAAGGATCTTGCCGATTCATTCGAAAAGAAATTCAGTATCCGTCCACTCGAAGGGTATGGCGCTACTGAATTGTCGCCCGTCGTAAGTCTTAATCTGCCGGAGGTCGCCATCGGTAATAAAAAGTATACCCGCCGTAAAGAGGGATCTGTTGGTATGCCGCTTAATGGTATCACAGCCAGGGTTGTTAATCCTGACACCTTTGAAGATTTGCGTTACGGTGAATCCGGCCTGTTGTTGATTAAAGGGCCCAACGTTATGCAGGGATACCTCAGTAAAATGGAATTGACCGAAGAGGCGGTAAAGGATGGCTGGTACAATACCGGTGATATTGCGGTAATTGACGAATATGGCTATATAACATTGACGGATCGGCTGTCACGGTACAGTAAAATCGGCGGTGAGATGATACCCCGCGGTGCTGTTGAAGATATACTGCAAAGTTCGATTGAGACTGAGGATCAGGTTGTTGCAGTCACTGCAGTACCCGATGAAAAACGGGGGGAAAAACTGATAGTGCTCTACACTCATGAGGCTGGAGGTGAAGAACGTTTACAGGTAATAATTGAAAATGCTGATATTCCAAACTTGTGGAAACCGGTTAAGGACGCCTACGTACCGGTTGATTCAATCCCGGTACTTGGCACCGGTAAAACCGATTTGAAGGGATTGAAACAGATTGCGCTTCAGTGGCAGGAAGAGAAAACTTTGAGGATGGCGGCATGATTGCCGCTTGAATATGTAATGATGTCATTCCCGGTTGGCTTTCGCCGCTACTCCATTAGTGTTGTAACTTGGCGTAGTCGTGGTGTCGGGAATCTTTCTTTGGTATAAAAAATAAACCAATTATTCAAAGGACAAAACAATGAAAATACTGCTCATACTCCCCGCATGCGGAAACTGGAAAGGTGTCGGTAGAAAAGGATTATTTTCCGGTAAGACATTCAGATTTTCCATGGTACCCTTATTAACCGTTGCAGGATTAACACCGAAGAAGCACACGGTTCGTATAGTTGATGAACAGATTGAGGATATTCCCTTTGAGGAGTCTTTTGATCTGGTCGGGATAAATACCATGACAGCCACAGCCAACAGGGCTTATCAGATAGCAGAGCGTTTTTCATCGCGTGACATACCTGTGGTTCTGGGAGGAGTGCACGCGTCTTTGAACAGTGAAGAGGCGAAATGCTACTGTGACGCGGTTGTTGTTGGGCCGGCATACGATGCGTGGCAGAATCTGTTGCAGGATCTGGAAAGTGAGGATCTTAAAGATATCTACCATGGCAATCCCTGCGGGAAAAAACCGGTACATCTCCCCAAACAACTTTTACATAAATCGCAGTATATAACCATGAATGCGACATACGCGACACTGGGCTGCAGCAATCGGTGCACCTTCTGTACGGTCAGTGCAGTGTACAAACAGAAACGCTACCATCGTCTCATTGAAGATGTTGTGACTGAGCTGACAGCATTTAAAGAGACCTTTGTGCTTTTTGTCGATGACAATCTGACGCAGGACAGGGATTATTGCATTGCCCTGCTGAAAGCGATCGCTCCCCTGAAAAAGAGGTGGGTATCGCAGGCCTCGATTGAAATTGCCGATGATGAAGAGTTGCTTCAGGTCATGAAAGATTCCGGGTGTGTCGGATTATTCATCGGTCTGGAGACTTTTTCTGAAGACTCACTGAGCCGACAGAATAAAACAATCAAACATCCGGCGCTTTATAAGAAAGCAATTAAAAAGTTGCACGAGTATGGGATTCTTGTTGAAGCGGGTATCGTGTTCGGATTTGATTCTGATCGCAGGGATGTATTCCGAAACACTCTTGATATGCTTGACACAATTGGCATTGATGCGATACAACCGTCAATTTTAACGCCGCTCCCCGGCACGCCGCTTTTTAAGTCCATGAAAAATCGGATAGTCGACTGGAACTGGGAGCATTATGATTTCAAGTATGCAGTATTTACCCCGGCAAACATGACCTGTGAAGAGTTGAAAGCAGGGACCGAGTGGGTAGTGAAACAGTTCTATTCACCGGTGAGAATTGTAAAGAGATGTTTACGGTGGCTGCGCATGCCCAGGGGTATTATACATTTTATTTATCCCTTATTCCTTAATAGTGCTTATCTGGGCAGGGTTAAACGGTTTCAGCTAAAGGGGTATGATCCATCTGTGGCAATCATGCCACATAATAGTAAAATAGAGGAATTGCATGAAAATTGCGCTGAAGAAAGGCGGTATTATGAGGCAGCGTAAATTTTTTCCATTACAGTGGCCGGTATCGATATGTCTCATATTAATTATTTCTGCAGGTATTGGTTTTTGTATATACAGAAATCTGAGCACCCGATTCTCACTACACTGTTATCCTGATACAGGAAACGATTATGTGGTGTTACTACATGGTATCGGCGGTGTTTCATTGCTTATGGTGCCGCTTTCTGAGGCGCTTCACAAACAGGGGTATACGGTTATTAATGTCAATTATCCATCGACGAAATATGATATCCCGGAAATAGCGGAAATATATTTAGACAGTGTGATACGTACCCGTTGTGTAGACAGAGAGAGGAAAGTGCATTTTGTCACCCATTCAATGGGCGGGATTGTGACACGATATTATTTGAAGCACCATCTGCAGGAAATAAATCTCGGCCGGGTGGTCATGCTCGCCCCGCCGAACAGCGGTTCGGAAATCGTTGATGCCATTAAACCGGGTATGATAATCGGTGAGTTCCTGGGCCCTGCGCTATATCAACTGGGTACTGAAACACAGTGCATTGTGCATACACTGGGAAAACCGGATTATGAGTTTGGTATCATAACAGGCAACCGGGGGTGGTTTATACCAGGGAGCTTGATTATTCCGGGTAAAGATGACGGCATGGTTTCCGTAAATAGCGCATCACTGGAAGGTGCATCTGATTTTAAAGTAACCGACAGCTCCCATTCGTTCATTATGGTTGACAGGGGAGTCGTTGAGGATGTAATTAATTTCCTTAAAAAGGGATGTTTTAAAACCTGATAAACATCATGCTATGCAGAGTAACAACATCGTGGCGGGGTAAGGAAATTTGATGCCAGATGTTAAATTTCACTTGCAAAGGTATTGTCATTATGGTACATTATTTACGCATAAAAGCTGCTGGTTGTTTTATGCGAGGCGGTACCCATAATGGCATCATACAAGAAATCGCGTTCTGCTCATGCAGTCCTTCCCAAAGAGGCAGTGAACGGCTCCGTAGACCACCCGTTGCATCTGTAGCTTGTCTGCTCCATATTTGACCATTGGCAGGAAGGGATAATCATCACTAACACCCGCGGCACAATCCTGTATGCCAATCCATTTTTCATAAAAGCAGCTGTTATCCCTGAAAGGGAACTGGCAGGTACCTCAGGATTTCTGTTTATTCGGAAGTTTTTGCCCAAACAGGCTGCAAGGAGATTGCTGAAATATATGCGGAATGTGTTACATTGTGAAGAGGTGTCACCATGTGAGTTATTCATTGACAATCGTGTGTTTGAGGTATTCTTTCCCCTGGAGAATCGTACTCAGAATATTCAATTCTTCTTTGTGCGGGATATTACCAGCCAGAAAGATATGGAAACTCGGCTGCAGCAGGAACGGGACATCTTTGCCGCCTATATGGAAACCATTCCCATTGCAATTGCACGCGTAAACAAAGAAGGGATGATTACCTTTGCCAATCGGCGTGCTGAGGAAGTACTCAGTCTATCAAAAAGCCATATTGCTGATTTAACCTATAATACGCCACAGTGGCATATAACTGATTTTGATGGCAATCCATTTCCTGAAGAGCAGTTGCCATTTGTTCAGGTTATGAATACCTGTAAACCGGTATGTGATGTTTGTCATGCTATACGCTGGCCTGACGGAAAACAGCGATTCTTATCGATTAATGCCGCCCCGCTCTTTTCCAGTCCGGAAGAATGTGACGGTATGGTTGCCGCCTTTGAGGATATAACTGAACGTATCATGGCTGAGCAGGCACTACAGGAGAGTGAAGAGCGGTATCGTGCCATGTTTACCCATATGAGAAGCGGTGTTGCGGTTTATGAGGTCGTTGGTAACGGTGATGACTTTATTTTCCGGGATTTTAATCCGTCAGCGGAGCGTATCAGTAATATCGAGCGTGAAAAGGTTATCGGGAAGAGGCTTTTAGAGCTGTTTCCCTACATGGATCGATCTGGATTGTTCGCTGCACTGCAACAGGTGTACCGGAGTGGACAAGCGCTGCATCTGCCGGCATTTTACTACAAGGATAAAGTGCGTGAGGGGTGGCGCGAGAATTTTATCTACAAGCTTCCCAACGGTAATCTTGTAGCCATTTATTCTGATGTCACCGAACGGGAGCTGGCAATCAGGGCACTCAGAGAGAATGAGGCTTTGTATAAAATGGCTGCGGAATTGACATCCGATTATATATTCAAGGTCGCGGTTGCCCCGGAAGGTTCCCTCCAGCTTACCAATACCAGTGAGAATTTTACCTCATTGACGGGACGATCGCTTGCTGAGACCACAACAGTCGATACGTTGGAAAAGATAATTCACCCGGATGACTGGCCTCAGTTTGAGCGGGTGATGCACAAAGTTTTAACAAAAGGAGATGCAACAAGTTTCGAGTGCCGCTCATTTACCGCCGAAGGAGTACAACGGTGGATTCGTATTTCAGTGCGTCCCCAGTATGATGAGCAGCAGGAACGGATGACAACTATTCTCGGAAGTGTGAAAGATATATCTGAGCGGAAGCGTTCGGAAGAGACATTGCGCAACACGCAGCGGCTTGAGGTACTCGGTGTCCTTGCAGGCGGTATCGCCCATGATTTCAATAACCTTCTGGGTGGTATGTTCGGTTATCTTGATATGGTGAAAGAATCGCTGGAGGGGAACGAGTTACAAACAGCGTTGCAGTACATTGAAAAAGCACTGACCGTATATAACAGCACCCGCGGATCCTTACTAAGCAGGGATCATTATCAGGCAGCAAAAAGGCACAAAGGAAACGGGCGGGTGCCTGTTATGGATGATGAGGAGTATATCCGTGATGTGACAACCCGCATGCTCATGAAAATGGGGTATCAGACGGAATGTGCCGCACACGGTGATGAGGCCATTGAAAAATTCGAGGCAGCCTGCACTGCCGGTACACCCTTCGATATGGTTCTCCTTGATTTAGCCATTGCAGGAGGCAAGGGCGGTTTGGAGACTATTTATATACTTAGGCAGAAAGATGTACCTTTTCGCGCAATCGCGGCAAGCGGGTATTCCGATGATCCGGTAATTGTAGATCCCCATGTGTATGGTTTTGATGCAGGTATTAAAAAAACCTTCCGTAAAATCCACCTTGAAGAGATGCTTGAAAAGTTAGCGGCCTCTTCTGAGTAGCTGAGAATGGTGTTTTGAAATTACCAGAGAGCGCTTGTTGACTTCAATACCGATATTCTTAAAATTTGTAGTTGGCATAATCCCAGAAATTGATGATATTTTAGTAACAGACCTGCCTTAATTTGCTTGTATTGAAAGGGAGTTTTTGATCAGTGGAAATGAAACCTATTAGTACTGTTGATTTTTATTACTTTTCAGGCACCGGTAACACACTGCTGGTGGTAAATAAGATAAAAGAGATATTTGAGAGAAACAATATAGCAGTTAACCTGTTTCGCCTGGAAAAAAGTAATCCGAAAGAAATGGATACCAGCCATACTATTGGCCTCGGATTCCCCGTGGCAGAGCAGGGAACCTTCCCCCTGGTCTGGGATTTTATTCGTGCCATGCCGCAGTGCAGCGGTACGAAGGTATTCATGGTTGACACCATGTTTGCATTCTCGGGAGGCGTAGTCGGTCCGGTACGAAAGATTCTTAAATCGAAAGGATACACCACTATTGGAGCAAAAGAGATTTGTATGCCCAATAGCCTTTTTCCCAAAAAGATAGATGAAGAAAAGAATAACAGGATTGTTGAAAAGGGGCTTTTACAGGCAGAGAGGTATGCAGAGGATATTATTGCTTGTAAATCACGATGGAGCAGGATTCCCCTGCTGTCGGATTTCATGGCAATATTTTCACAGGCAGAGTGGTGCTGGAACCTGTTACGAAAACACTATCTGCTGCAGGTTGACACATCAAAATGCAGTCAATGCGGTCTGTGCGAGTCCCTCTGCCCGGTTGGTAATATTGAAATGCAGGAATTCCCGGTAATCAGGGAGTACTGTACTATCTGCATGCGCTGTATTTCATTCTGTCCGAAAAAAGCGATTGCACGAACAAATACAACTCATGAGAGATACAGAGCGGTTAATGTGAAAGAAATCAGGGGTTAGTGTAAACCAATGCTCATAATGAAAAGAATATATTTCCTGGGTGCCGGTTTTTTACTTCTGCTTTTTATTATTCTTTATGCTTTCTATTCATCAAAAGAAGTTAAACAGCATTCCTTATCGTCTCAACAGAATCGTGTCATACAGGTTCATCCTTTTCTTCAACAGGCGAACGATTCATCAATCGCATGGGTGGCAATTACCACTGAGCGAAAAACAGTTGAGCACCTTTCGAATACAGGAGTCACCGTTCTTTCTCCTCTTATTAGAAAGCGTACCTCCAATGAGCCGATGTATCATCTGTATGGAGAGGTTGCTTTTCAGGATTCCACAACCATAAAAAGTGTTGTAAAACTCACAGACAATGGCCGGGAAATAACAGCCGCCGGCGAGATTATCGGCGGGATTCAGTTTTTCCGCTCAATTCGTACCCTGATTGGTAAGACTGTATTGTATGCACTCGATTTCGATATAAACACACCGGATCAGCAAAAAAACAAGAAGAAACCAACACGGTCAAATAATGCGTATGCATTGTATCTCAAGGCGAAACAGAAGGCTACCGCAGAGCAGTATGACCGGGCAATAACCTGTCTCCGTGAAGCAATTGGCTTTGATTCGACATTCGCCATGGCATACTGGGCAATAGCCCGTTTATACGGGGAAAAAGGAGTCGGTGACAGTGCTGTGTTGTGGGATAAAGAAGCAGAACGGATAGATCCGAATCACCCGAAATGGGCCTGGAGGGATTCGGTGAATAAAGAACAGCCGTTGAAAGAACTACTGCTCTTTTCCGCAAAGCAGCCCTTTATCACTGTCGAAAAAGGGATAAAGTATAAACAGATTGTGTTGAGCAAATACAGGCTCACTGCGCTGGTTTGGATAATTGATCCGCTAATCTTTGATATAACCATGAAGCTGCAGAACAGAAATACGGGTAATTATATTGCGGATTTTCTTGCGGGCCCTGATGAGGTTCTTGCGCTGAACGGCGGATTCTTTGAAATGGACAAAAGCTATTCGCTTTCTCCGTCAGGATTGATAATTATTAAGGGAATAACGATTAATCCATTAACCGGTTATGGCGGCTCCGGAGTGTTCTGCATGAAAACCGGCACACCGGAGATCCGTTGGTCAAAGGACAGCGTTGATTTCACTCGGTATGATCTTGCATTTCAATGCGGCCCGGTTATTGTTGAGCCCGGCGGGAGGCAGGGAATCTATAACAATTCATACCGGCGCCTCAACCGCTCTGCAATCGGAGTTTCCGGAGGTAAAGTGGTATTGGCAATTGTTGCCGGCGATCAGGGTAAAGGACTCAGTCTCTATGAGTTCGCCGAGTTTCTCCGTATACCGCAGAAACAAGGCGGTGCCGGATGTGGTGCAGCTCTTAACCTCGACGGTGGTTCGTCGACTCAGGTGTGTTTCAGCTATAACAATACTGCGATTGGTATCCAGGGATTGTGGGCAATTAATAGTGCGATAGTGGTAAAAAAGCGATAATAGACCTGTTAGGAATATTATTTTTCCAGCCTTCTTAAACGCCGTTACCTCTGCTCACTTTACAAATAATTAATAATTCCTTATTCAAGAAATATAAGTGACAGATAATAATACCCGATGTGTTAAATACATAGAGGAATATCATTAACCAGACTAACAGATATATTATGGTAAGAGAATGTATTTATTTAAAAATATCTATGATTATAACTGTTTTTATAGTGAATAGTTTACTTGCACAAAGGTTGCCATATGAATATCCTTACGAATTTACTGCATCCGATGCTTTCCTGATTCCTGCAGGTATTACCAGGGTTTTATATCCCGTTCAGTCATCGAAAAAGCAGAAAACAGGATAGAATATCCCTTTCATTACAATCAAACGGATTTGTATTCCAGGCAAACTCTTAGGACTATTTCACTGCTTTATATCGAGTATGAATCTTGATTTTTAATCCGACGAGTACTTCTCACAACTGCAATACTTTACAAACAATTGACTTGCCGTATTATTTTGCATACCCACTCTGTTTCCCAGACCATTTAGGTGAGGAATGTCGTTCATTTGTACAGTAAAAAATAAAAGGAGACCATAAAAACGGTGAGGGCACATTTACAGACGAAAGAATGCATTGACCTTCCGTGATTCCGTGATATGGAAAAAAAGTATGATAAGGATAAGTGACAGGGTGTCATTACATTGGGACGGGATTTACTATATTTAAGAAGGATGCTGAAATACAGTGCATTTTGTGATCAGGTTCTGATGATCCCGACAATGCGAGAAATCAAATAAAAATATTTGAAGTATTATCGTCTTATGGTATACCCTGTACCACACACCAAAGATAAAAACGATTCCTCCTCTTCAACTATTTTATTACAAGTAAAGAAATGGCTGTTATTTATTCTTGTTGGTCGTTCTCCGAAGAGAACGTTAATTCGAACCGTTATTGTCGCGGTCATCGCGTTTATTGTCTTCAGATTCTTCCTGCTTCCAGTCCGACTGCGTGGCATCAGCATGGAGCCGACCTACCGTAATAAATCGTTCAATTTTGTGAATGCTATGGCATACCGTTTCCGTAATCCCGAACGTGGAGATGTTGTGGCAATACGCATGGCAGGCAGGCATGTGCTGCTTTTCAAGCGGATAATCGGCCTGCCCGGAGAGCAGATTGGCTTTCGTAACGGGGTGTTACTGGTAAACGGCAATGAAGTACCGGAACCCTATGTCAAGTTTCAGGGAGCCTGGAATATGGAACCGGTTACTGTTAAAGCGCATGAATATTTCGTTGCCGGGGATAACCGCAACATGCCGATACAGACCCATGCTATGGGACGGGTAAAGAAACATAAAATTCTGGGAGGGCCGTTGTTTTGAAAAAGATACTTCTGATACTCGTTGTCGCCTTAGTGGTAGTTTCCATTGTTATTATTGTAAGGAGCCGTGATGAATACCGAATAAAGAAAAAACTGAAATCACTCGCTGCTCTGGTAACCAAATCAAAAGGTGTTGATGAGAAAGGGTTGGCTCTTATAGCACGTGCCGCAGCTTTGAAGAAGTTGTTTGCCAGAGACTGCTCGGTTTCATTGGGTGAATATGTGCCCGGAATTCGTGACATGGGTGAATTTGTTCCGGATATGCTCGGTATCGAAGAAGTCGTTGGCATGTATACCATGGCCATGCGATCAATCAGTGATATAAAAGTAACCTTTCATGATATTTCGGTTACTATTGGGGATAACCGTAAAACGGCAAATACCTATATGACTGCTAAAGTGAAATGTGCTGAGTGTTTTGAAGGCGATGAAGGTATTGATGCCCGGGAGTTTGAGATGGAGTGGGAGAAGGTTGAAGGGAAGTGGAGGATAAAGGAAGTTAAAGAAGTTGAGACGCTCTATTAACACGATGAATAATGATTGTTTTATTAATTGCTGATAAATAAATTGAGTTAAAGGATAGTATTAATATTTGAGTAGGGTTCTGTGAAGTGCTGCGTTTTCTTATAGAAAACACTTAATACAATTTTACTGCAACCAAAGAATACATTCCAGGACATGTACCTATAGGCAAATATCACTGATAAAAAAAACGCCTGCTATACCTGATAATTTATCCTGCTATAGCCTTTCCGGAAAGCTTTTACCCTATAATCAATTAAAAAGGGTGGTTGGTAAACAGGGTGCTAATGGTTGTTATATAATTTTTTCGAAATGAAATGTGCTAGATGTGGCCATTTTTAGTTACCCACCAATTAGTGGGGTTCCTGCATAAATTTGTCATAGTATCATGTATATTGATAATAGCATATTTCTGAAATATATAGATTGCCGGATTTAGCTGGTCTTAACAATAAAAATCAAAGAATACCTTGAAATTCCGTACGTTTTTACGCACATTTATAGGAGGAGGAATGCAATTATGACTACAATAACGGCCACTGAAGCAAGGAAACAGCTCTACCGTTTGCTTGATGAAGCAAATAAATCGCATGAACCGATACATATTTCCGGTAAAAGGGGCGGGGCCGTCCTTATTGGCGAAGATGACTGGCACAGTGTTGAAGAAACCCTTTATCTATTATCAATTCCAAAGATGCGGGAGTCAATAATAAAAGGCCTGAAAACGCCGGTTTCTAAATGCAGCAAGGAACTCAAATGGTAAAGTGGCAACTCGTTTACACCTCTCAGGCCCAGCGAGATGCTGAAAAAATTTCAAAATCCGGTCTGCGAAATGAAGTTGAAGAATTACTGGATTTATTAAAAGAAAATCCTTTTCGAATCCCGCCAAGATATGAAAGATTACTGGGCGATCTGGAAGGCGCCTTTTCCCGCCGTATAAATATTCAGCATCGATTGGTTTATCAGGTATTGAAAAAGGAACGAATAATAAAGACAATTCGTATGTGGACACATTACGAGTAACAGTATTATAAAGTCTATTACCCACCTACCGGTGACGCCCCCCGCTTAAAAAAATGAGCCTCCACAGTATCGGTAAATACAAACACCAGTTTATACCCTTCATCGGGCGTGTTGTCGTGATTATCCCGTTTGAGAGAGAGGCAGGTGTTGGTAAAGAATGGCACACCGTTTCGTGTAGATTGCCAGTTACCGTGGTAGTGACCGGAAAAGTAAGCAATAACCCGGCGGGTATCAAGCAGTTTGAATAACGGGACTGTGTTTTTTACGCCGTATTTCGGCGTGTCAGGATGGAGCGGGAAATGGGAAAATACTATGATCGGTGTTTTTTCAGAGATAGTCTGAAGGGTTTGGGAGACCCAATCTATCGTATGCTGCTGTATTGAAACATTTGGCTGCATTCCCTCAGTAAGGTCGAGAAACATCAGCACTGTTCCTTTATGCTTTATGGTATAGTTTTCCCGGTTTGTCCCGAATACCCGACGGTAGCCGATTTTACCTTCCTCACCCGGACCGGCAACGTCGTGGTTACCGATTACCGGATACATCGGCTTCTCCAGTTCTTCGCAAAGGTTTCTTACTTTTTCCAGCTCTTTGGCCATACCGAAATTTCCCATATCCCCGCAGATAACCACAAAGTCATATAACTGCGGGAAGGTGCTCCAGTTGGTAATACTTTCTTCAAAGTATTTCGCGTGCTTATCGGTGGTGATGTGAATGTCGTTTGCAAACAGAAACGAGTAGAGCAGCCGGTGTCGCCGTGGTGAAATATTTCGGCTTCCCGCACAAGATGTTAAAAGAGGTATGGTTGCAGAACTGGCGATAAGTTTTAAAAATGAGCGTCTGGATTGCATGTGTCAGTATCTCTGTTAAATTAACTTGACGATTCTGGGTTATATATCGATATTAAAATACAGTATGTTTCTTTGATTTATATAAGGATAACTGATATGTCCAGCAGATTTACCGGAAAAGATTACGTCCTTTGGTCAATTATTGTTGTCTATACCGGTATTATTTATGCGACCCTCTCAATTGTTTCAAAGATACGAAAATTTCTTGTTGAGAAATACGGAGACACTGTCTTTGACCATATTTACTGGCTTTTCGTTGTGATAGGGATTGGGCTGCTGTTTTTCTGTTTCAGTAAATACAGAGGCAAACAGCTGTTGGTCAAACTGGCAATATTCGCAGTTTTTGCCGGAATCTATGCCTATTATTTATCCGGGATGACTTTTGCTATTGAGCGCATCCACTTCCTTGAGTATGGCCTGATGGGTGTATTGATCTATATAGCATTCACTCGCCATATACAGCATTGGATCTCAGTAATTCTTTCGTTGCATCTGGTATACTGGATCGGTCTGGGTGATGAGGCTATTCAAGGGATTTTGCCGAGCAGGGTAGGAGAAATACGCGACAGTGTGATCAATCTGTTTTCCGGTGTGCTGGGAATTATGTTCGGGTGGTTTCTCACTGAGGCAAGCCGAATAATGGGTGAATTAAAACCTGCTATAATAAAAACTGCACTGATATTCTTTGGTTTGACAACGATATTTACTGCGCTGTTTCTTTATTATATTCATGGTTTTGGTAATTGCGTGGAAAATATGCATATCGGCAGGATGTATACGTCATTCAGCGCCGATGTTTTAAAGCGGATTAACGCTCACCCTTCCGAAGTTACAAAGCGGGAGCTGGCCATCTTCGAAAACGAGGCGCTGCGCCATCTGTTTCAGCGGGAGTTCTATTTCACCAACGATTTTAAAGCCTCTAACGGCTCATATTACCGTGCCTACATAAACTGTGTATTTGAAAACAGAATTCTGCATTCGTATTATAAACGGTTCATGGATGAACATGCAGAAGATGTTACCGGGCCGCTTATCATGCATATCGACAGGGAAGTTGCGGAAAAGGTCATGGATAATCCGGTGATATGGTCGGACAGTCTGCATACCTGGATGGAAGATGCCCATAAGAATAATCGGTGGTTGTTTAAAAGCAGGGTCAAGTCTACTATAATTACCTC
>CAZIYW010000109.1:0-17963 GCA_964543525.1 uncultured Fibrobacterota bacterium
TACTGTCGGTATAGCGTGTTTCGAAAAGAATGCCGGGTGCGGGTACGGCAGTGCGGATGTCGTTAATACCGTTATCTCACGATGCAGGCAGCAGACGTACTTGTGCGACGAAAGAGCCAGACTCACATTCAGCTATTCCCTTTCGGATCAGGCAGTGTTAACCGGCACGGGAAACATTGTATCGAATCCGCTATTTCTCGCTCCCGATGAAATGAATTTCAGCCTTGCTGAAAACTCCCCCTGTAAAGATGCCGGTGATCCGTCGAGTCCGCTCGACCCTGATGGTTCACGGGCGGATATCGGTGCGAAATATATTCACTATATTGATAAGATTTTACCGGATAACATACCGCTCCTCTCTACTGAATTTATCGGTATTTATCCCAATCCGATCAGACGTTTTGCAACGGTAAACTTCAGACTAAAAAATGAGCGTTCCTGTAATATAAAAATTTCACTATTTAATCCCAGGGGACGGCTCGTTAAAGAGGTAATGAACACCCGGGGCACTGACGGCCTCTATAACGTCAGAATTGACACACAGGGATACGGCAGCGGTCTCTATTTCCTTCTTGTTGAAGCCGGCAGTCTGAGAAAAATCTGCAGAATTGTTTGTGTAAAATAACAGACAGTGTCATTAACAAACAGAGTGTTCTAATTAGTGTCCGTCCGTAAAATCCTTGATTTGTCATTTCGACCTAAGAGAGAAATCTGTAAGTTGTTGATTCTTGGAAAAGAAAGATTTCTCCCGTCGGTCGAAATGACAGTTTGCCGAGTTTTCGGACAAGCCTACTTAGTTAATGTCTCTTTTCAAAACTTTGAAATATTTTTCGTGGTGAGTTTCAGTATCCATCCTTAAGGGCGCCTCTCGAGGGGCGAAAGGAGGATAGAGGAGGCTACCCTGGGGGGAGAAGCGCCCTCGGATGGTTACCAAACAAATTGTAGTATGAAATTGTACATTAATGTATTCGGGCTTGCAAAGTATTAATTTAATAAAAAATGATATTTATAAATTAAACAGCTTTTAGACGGGGAAAGTGTTGGCTCATGGCTAACAATGCAGTTTACTTCGCCTCTGCTGTGCGGTTTGCGGGTTCCAACTCCCGACAAAAAGCGTCGGGATTTTACAGCCTCACTTCCTCCCATGGTCGGGCGCCCTCCTTCACAGGCAGGTCTCCTGACACGTGGGCACATTGGGGATAGCACTTGTTACAGTTTTTTCAAAAACTAAGAACAATGCCTATCTATATAAGATGTGAAAATAATAAATTGACAGATTTTTGATTGCTCCACTTAATAAAAATTCCCCGATAATCAAATTTGGGGAAATTTATATTCTTGTAGTACCTCTCTTATATATAAATCCAAAGAAAAGGAGCTTATCGCTATGAAATCTCTTATAAAATGGTACACATCAAAATCAATACTACTCCGCATAATAGCAGCGGTTATTATCGGTTCAGCTATCGGGTGTGTTCTCTGGTATATCTCGAGCACTACGGGACGGCCTGTGGCACTACAGGCAATGCCCTGGATCAGTCCCTTCGGAATGGTTCTGGTAAATATGCTGAAAATGATCGTGATACCGGTAATATTCTTTTCGCTTATAGTTGGAGCGGCAAGCCTCCCCATAAGCCGTTTCGGCAATATCGGCCTTAAAGTTATCGGCTGGTACCTGCTCTGCTCTCTGCTTGCGGCTGTTGTCGGTGCAATCCTGGCACTGATAATCAATCCCGGAAGCGGTGGCACCATTCAGGGGTGGCAGGAGATAGCCAAAAACCTGAGCGGCACAGCAGACAACCTTGTTGACAAAGCATCGGGAGGCAGCACCTTTGTGGATATGCTCGTCGGTATGTTTCAGAATCCATTCGAGGCACTGTCATCAGGAAACTTTCTGGCAATAATCATATTTTCCGTAATGTTTGGCCTTAGTATCAGGATTATCATTGAGACCACGGATGAGCCTAAACGTATCAAGCGTATGGAAATGCTCATCGACTTTCTCTCCGGTGTGCGCGATGCGATTTTTAAAATGGTTGACTGGATTCTCGAATACGCCCCAATCGGTGTGCTGGCACTTTCAATAGTTAACTTTGGTGTTTACGGTCCGAAGATCGTTGGCCCCTATGTGAGCGTAACTCTCGGTGTCATTTTCGGTATTCTTTGTATGGTACTCATTGTCTACCCTACCCTGCTCGCTGTAGTTACCAAACAGAACCCCTTTCGCATTATGCGGGATATGGAGCAGGCTATACTCACCGCTTTCATTACCCGAAGCAGTGCTGCCACTTTACCGGTAACTCTTCGGACCGTTGAAGAGAAACTCAAGGTGAAAAATGAGCTCGCCAGTTTCTCCCTGCCGCTCGGTGCAACTATCAATATGGATGGTGTATGTGTTCACCTGCCCATGTTCGCGGTACTTGCGGCAAATATGTTCGGTGTAAGCCTTTCAGTCGGCCACCTTTTCATTCTAATCATGACCACTGTTCTTGCTTCAATCGGTGCAGGCGGCGTTCCCGGCGGAAGCCTCATGCTGCTCTTTATCATTCTCGGTAACATGGGCCTCGACGGTACCCAGGTAGCTGTTATTGTAGCACTCGCACTCGGTATCAATCCAGTCCTCGATATGTTCGAAACTGCGAACAATGTGACCGGCGACATGGTGTGCACTTATGCGGTGGCGAAACAGGAAGGGCTTATTGAGGAATAATCATATAAGCATCTCCGGTTTGCCAAACAAAGCACGCTCAGGGATAATCGCACTATCCTTTAAAGGTATCGATTATGAATAAATTTTGGGGACCTATAATATTCCTCCTACTTATCAATTGCGGGGAAAAAGATCAATCCGAGGCGCAAGCCTTTGCAAGAGCGCATTATAAAATGTATGACTTCTTTCAATTTTATGAAGATTTTTATATCCGATTTAATGACTCGGCAGATATAGAAATGTATTTTCTTTTCGGATACGACTCCCTCACTTTATACGAAACCTATTATAATAATACTCCCTTTGCTAAAGAGGATTTCTATCGTGATATCACCTCTGACTGTTTTGTTCATGGATGGGATGACTGTGAACCAGCGTTTAATTCCACTGTTGGCTTTCTTCTTGATTCCTCTGCATACACCTATTTGTATATGCATTACAACGCTGACACGACCTGGCTGGTGAACAGATATTCTAAACCAGACACTTCACTACTTGGGAAGGGAGTGTTTGGCTACTCGAGGAATTGTGAGAAGTATAAGGAAATGCTTTTGAAGTAACTGCAATATAATTTACCACCGAAACGGTTATACATAACACGGACGGGGACAATACCGCAAGGTCTGCAATACTGGATAGATTTTTGGATAACCCTACAATCTTTAACATGAAAGGAAAAAGCTACAGAATGAAAAACAAAAGCAAAAACACTCAGAAATAACTATTTTTAGTCAAACGGGGTGGTACACTTTCAAGTACCCGGTGACAATTGTAAGTGATTAATAAAAGTATTGCTATAAGCAACAATTCGCTATGAATATTCAAAAAATCACACACCATACTCCCTTCACATTCTATGTGTTCATATTCTGGGTAATTATCCTCATTCCGGCAATCTTTTCATTAAACACCATAGACCCCGGTTTATTGCCTAAGTTCCTCATTCTCTCAGCAGGACTGCTATGGATACTTGTCTATAGTACCGGAGATCGGCTTTTAAACAAATCGAATAAGTATGATACCTTTCCTCTAAACCTCATACATGTATCGCTCCTTGGATATTTATTTTTCACATTTTTTTCTTTTATACAGGCAATCAACAGTGCTGAAGCGCTGTTTGAGGCAGCTAAGACACTTTTATTTGTCATTTTTACCATTGCTGCGTCCCGACTGTTACCTTCATATAGACCACATTGGCATATAGCAGTTAAATCCATAATACTTCTGACACTCATCTATACCTTGCTCGGGATTGCATGGTACTGGAATATTCTTCAATTTTTTAACAGTACCTGGTTAACACCACAAGCTACTTTCGGCAACAGGAATCTTTTCACTTCATTCCTTTTACTCTGTTCCGGCTTTGTATTGTATGGGGTGTTTCATTTTCCCCGGGTGTGGCACATTGTTTCCATTGCAGCCTATGCCGCCCTTACCTACATGTTTCTCATTGCCCAAACCAGAGCCGTGTGGCTGGGTGTTGCAACAGGTATCGTTATAACCGCAATCACGGTATTTATAGTAAGATCGGACAAGGGCATACTATTTGTCAAAAAGCAAAAATGGACAATAGGACTCCTGTGTATCATTGTGATTATGTTCTCCCTCTTGCATACACATGTACGCTCTTCCAATGAATTCCGGGGAACATTGGCCAATCGTATCAGCTCGATGAGCAACACTGAAAACATGTCCAATAATCAACGGCTGCAACTATGGAAAAAGACCGGTGCAATGATAAGGGACAACTGGCTTATCGGCGTGGGTGCCGGCAACTGGAAAATCAACCTTCCCCGGTACCGTATGACCGGCCTTCTCTGGCAGGATATGACGACCATCGAAGTCAGGCCATACAATGACTTTTTATGGGTCGGTGCTGAAACGGGTGTTATAGGCATGTTGTGTTATATCGGAATATTTCTCTTCGCTGCTTTGCAGTGCGTTAAAAAAATCAGGAGAAAGCAACCGGTTTACGATTCCATGCTCCCGGTCTGCCTGCTGTATACGGTTATTGGCTTTTCAATCGTCTCTTCCCTCAGTTTCCCGCGCGAAAGAATTGAGCACCTGGTTTTTTTCGGCATTGTACTCGCTTTTATTCTTGCAGATCCATCCAATACGATTTATACAATGCCGGTACCGAAAAAAAACTTTTATGTTGCACACAGTTTTCTTATAATCGCAGTAACGGGTTGTCTTGTTTTTGGGTTCAAACGACTCGGCTCGGAACTGCATATGCGCAATATCCTAATTGCCCGGCAGCAGGGGAACTGGCAGCAGGTGATTTCCGAGGCTGATGCGATTAATCCTTTCTTCTATTCGGTGGATCACACCTCAACCCCCGTGTCATGGTATCGCGGGGTCTCAAATTATGTTCTAAAAAAAAATCATATGGCTCTTGAGGATTTCAAGAAGGCACACACACAGCATCCGTATCATATTCATGTCTTAAATAATCTCGGCTCCTGTCACGAAGCACTGGGGAATCATGATAAGGCGATAAAATGGTACCGTAAAGCGCTGTATATCTCACCACACTTTTCGGAAACGCTGATAAACCTTTCTGCGGTACTCTTTAATCTGAATGAATTTCAGAAGGCATACGAAACGATAACGCTTGTCAATGATACCTGCCCGGATCCGCGACGGGAGAAATATCTTACAGTAATTGAATCGAAACTTTCGGGAAGGAACCGTTAATGTATCCGATGCGGACTGGGTACAGTACGATACAATGCCAAAACCTATTCGAACGTCTTTTTTTGACAATGTAATACCGGTTGAAAAAGCAACAATTCTGTTTATTAAACGTATCAGTTTAGGAAACAATTTTGTTTACTAAAATATATGGATCTATGTTTATAAAATTCCACAGAAAAAGAATTAACTATCTCAATAAAAACTTCTCAGAATAAAAAGCGCCGCCCTTAATTATAAGATTACAGATATACATGCCTAAAGGCATCCTTTTACCCCAGTCACTGCAGCCGTCCCAATCGACAATCCCCACTCCGTTTTGGTCTGTTCCGTTTACCGGTATCTGTCGTATCACCTGTCCGGCCAGGTTACGGATTTTAATTTTCCCCGTCAAAGATTCTTTCCCCAGTTTATAAAAAATTGTTATGGTATGAACGGAGGAATTGCAGTGCCTGATTGCTATATGCGGCAGATACGAATCAGATTCAGGCGACTTTATCTGATGCACCACATTGACAATACCAGGCGTTACTACTATCTGCACCGTATCGTTGTCGCTCCGGCCCTGATCGTCTTCCACGGACAGCACTGCTGCAAAGGTACCGGTATCGGTATAGGTATGTGTCGGTGAAGCGCCGGTACCGGTGTTCCCGTCGCCAAAATCCCAGGTGTAGCCGGAAACGGTTCCGTTGGTGCACCCGAAACCGTCAAAGGAGACCGGTAGCGGCTGCTTCCCCTCTAAAGGAGCGGCAGAGGCCAGGGCTTTACAATAGCTGGTATTCGATTCTGTTATCCAGTCTGCATTCATTTTTTCAGCCACTGTTTTTGCTTTGAGTGCGACATGGGCTGAATAAATTGTTACAAAGGCTTTTGCAGAGTCCGGGTTCAGTGCGAAGAGAGAATCGGCATACTGTTCAACCGTTGGTTGATTGGTAAAACAGCGCTGCTCAAAATCACTCCATACCTGCGTAACCCTGGTCTGGCCGACAGTGCTGTTCTGCACTCTGTCCTGCAGCCCTTTATACTCCCACCATACCAGGTCGGGATCATAGTTAAAAGTACCCATCGGTGGAGCGAAATTGTATTGCAGAGTCAACTGCTGCTCAATACTCACATCCTTGCAATAGTAATCCGGGGTACCCGTTATCCCGGCATACCAGGGGGTTAACACACTGTACTTCCCCTGTGCAGTGGTGCGCCAGAACACGCAACCGGTCTCATGGGGCCAGGCGCTTCGCATCTGAAAAACTGCTATCTCCTGGGTAGCATAGTTATCGTTGGCACGCAGAATTTCCACGACATCCTTAACGGTAAGCGCATTGTCCGGCTTTACGGAAAAGGGCATGGGTTCACCGTGCGGTACGACATTATCGGTTAATGCTCTCTGGCCGTTCCATTGGCGGTTGTATTCACTGGTGGTATACCCTACCCCATATACTTCGGTAAAGATAAAGGTTCCTGAAGTATACCATCCTTTATCCTGTGCATATTGTATAAGGTTGGGTGAGCTGAGGAAATTCAGGGTATCCTGCAGGTCAAGCTCGCGGATTATGTAGGTATTGGGCATGGCCACCGCCTGATCATCCGGCACCCGCTGTGCTGCCCAGTGTTTCCCACGGCACAGGGCGAACAGCCATATTTCATTCTGATCCGCTATCGTGAGTGTTCTGCCGGTAGTCGCAGCATAACCGTAATGTTCCACAAGTTCTCCGGCGACATGTACCCCTTCCCGGGCGGTTTTCGCTCTCTCCGCAACCAGTCGCCGTAAAAAGTAGCCGATACCACCGTCGGTCAACGACGGATTATCCTCTCTGGCGGAACACTGGTTTGTATATACGGCAACACCCCACTCATTCATAAAGCCGTCGGCAAATTCCTGCTTGATATTCTGTGTCCACACCAGGGCGTGTACTTCAGGTACCTGTGCCAGTTTACCGCCCCTCTTAAGGGTCAGAGTGTCATCGGGCCCGAACTGCCGTTGCGGGATATATCGGAAATTAAGCACACAGGTTGTGTAGTTCTGCTCAACATGGCCGAATATCACTGAGCCGTCGGCGGTCGCATCTTTACCTGCTGCAATGACATAACACCCGTATATCGGATGCAACGTAGCCGTGACAGCCAGTAGTACAATAATTACCTTTATACCCACTTGTCTATACATTACTACCACCCCCTTTACTTCTCTTCTACAGATAAAATAAACAAAAAAAGAGTGTCATCAGTGAAATTATTATGAATGGGAAGCGTTTATACAAATATCGCATTATACCGGGAATATGGCGGGAATTTACCTGATGGCAATTTTATCGATCCGATACGGTACCTCGCTGCCGGCGAAATAAAAAGTAAACCCGCCTTTAAAACGAATTCACCATTAACCGGGGATTAAGGTAACACCTCTGCTTTACACCAGGACATACGGAACAGTATTCTCTACAGTAACCGGTCAGTTATCTGCACCTTCAAATGAAATTCCCACCAGCAATGTGGTATCCGGATTCGTAAAGAAGGCATTGCCTGCATCATTCATGGCAAACCAGGAATAAGCGGTATCACCATCATACGCGGCTGACAGCAGCAGCGTACCGTACTGTATGGCATCGGCAGAGGTCTTAAACGGGTTGGTGCTGAACAGATACCGTCCATTAATGTCTGCTGTCCCGGTAACCAGTGGTGTTGCATCAATTGAGCCGGTATTGAGCTCACTGCCGTATACGGTAATATCCGCACCATGTGCCGGCTCTCCGTTTTCGTCAGTAACGGTCATACCCATGATATCCGGAAATGCTTCATAGAGAATGTCCCGCTCGCCCTTTACCGTATCTGCATTATGGTTGATAACACTGACACTGTATGCATCCCAGTACGTGTATTTGGTCGGGTCACTCATAATCGACGGTGCTACGCTAAACGGGATATGATTCACTTCATTGTCTGCAGAGTCTACTGTCAGGAATGACTGGTCAAGCGCACCCCGTATCTCCCCGAGAAGCTTGGTGATAATGTTGGTATAGGTCGTACCGAAAAGTTTATCCGGATCGGTATTCCATACGTAAATATACGAAAAACGAATAATCTTATCCCGCAGAGTATACTCAGTGTCATATAACAGCCGGTAATCAAACTTCCCGAGTGTTTTCGATCCTTCATTAGGTATACTGGTGGTATAGATATAGACAGAATCCACCGAAAAATGCAGAATACCGTCCAATCCATCAGCACTGTTTATCTGCTTGGTTGCCGCACCGACCTGGTGAATGACCTTTGGCTTCACGGCATCGATACCGCCGAAATAGCTGCTTACCGTATTCTTTACCGCCACAAGCAGCGAGAACTGCCAAAGCGGTTTGAGTGAGTTGTTCTTCGTGCCGAATGCAATAGTGTCCAGCTCAGGAACGGTAACCGAAGGCGCAATGACAACTTCATCGGTGGTCTGCTCCCTGACTGCATATATCATTGAGGGCATTCTGGTGGCCGGCACAGCATCAAAGGTAACTGCATAAAACCCGCTTAGATAGGAGACATTTCCCGACAGGAATTTATATATCGGGGTGCCTTTAAAATAGACATACCCATCAGCAGTATCAACCGTATCCGGTAATAACAGCTTAATAGTGCCGGGATTGTCCAGCATGGATGTATCAGTTACCATACTGTCGTTGGAAAGCTCTATACCGGTACGAAGCAGTCTGGTTTGGTCAAGAGAACGAACCGCATACAGATTATAGATGCCTTCATCTGGAACACGAAACTGATAAGAACCGTCAGTACTGGTGACGGTGACATTTGAATCGGGAAGGGTATCCTCCACCGGGTTATAGGAATAGGGCAGTAGCATTACATGTACCGGTGATGCGGGAGTTCCGTTACTGTCAAGAATTACTCCGGCAACAACACCACCGGTCTCCGTATCGGTTGAGCCGCCTGCTGTGGGAGTAATCGTGCAGGTTATATAAAATGCCGGCAAAAGTGATAGAGCGACCCCGAAAAGCAGCGCTTGTATACATGCCCCCCCCAATTTACTCATGTATGCCTCCTACTTTTGCCGGCAGTTTTCTCGGATAACGGGAAAAAGTTAAGATTTAGTTGATATACCACTTCAGGATTGCTGTCAAGACGTGCCTGCTCCATGAGATTGGACCTGAAATCACGAATCTTATCGATAAAATTGACATAGGTCTTTCGCGAGATACCGAAGGTGGTTGACGAATTGAGACGCTCCGTGTCCTTGCACCGGTTAAATGATTCAATCGCGTTCTGCAGCATGGCAATCTGAAATTTAACTATCTGATGCGCCTTTATACTGTACCCTGTTGAAACAACCGGCTCGGTTTGTATGAATTTTCCGCCGGATTTTTTAAGAAAACCGAGCTTCAGCAGCAACTCCACGGAATCCCGTGCTTGTTTTGCCGTTATCCGCGGTTTCAACATTCGTGCCAGCTTCGAGTAATCCTCTCCGAAATCAACCATGGTTACCAACTCACGAATAACACAGTGATACCATTCGGCAAAATATTCGTAATGATCTTCATCTATACGTTTTACATTTTTTGATTTCTGAAGTGCAATCAATTTATCAAAAAAGTAATTTTTTTCTTTAACGGTGCGCGCCTGATTGAAAAAAACGAGGTTTTCGAAATACTCCGCCGCTTTATCGGTCAATTTTAACGCCACGCAGGTCTTGAGTATGGTCTGCTTGGTAAGGTTGCGTTTGCCTTCAATAATAAATTTGAAAAATGCAGAGGAGTTCACTCCGGCCTTCTGAGCCAGATAACGATATGAAAACGCAGGATTTACCGCCTTGTTGGACTCGTAGTAATCCTTGATATATTGCCGGTAATCGGAATAGTAATAGATATCATTCATAATAGAATTCTCTGCTCGACGTAAACATAATATAGCGAAATTTAAGTGCTTAAGCAGATTTTTAGTGGGTTTTTTTTGAATTTTCGTTTACTTGAGTAAACGATACCGGTATTGCATTCTGCCTTTTTCAGGAATTGGAGTATCTTGTATCTGATAATACAATTTTTAGCCATAAAGACAAGATCCTTCTCCTCTGGTGTAAATACACATTTACAGAAAACGCAGCAACCTGTCTGAATCATTTTCGGAGGAGTGGTATTTTTCACAAAAAGTAAGATAAAACATGGGTCATTTAATATATTGGTATTAAAGGGAAGATATTTGAATTCGGAAGATTAAAATATAAATTATGCAGTAAAAATCATCGGTTTGACAATTCATTTGGGAGAACGGATCTAACGCAAATAATTTTTAATGGAAATCGATTTCTTTAATCCTTTTGGTGGATAATTTTATAAATATTAATAAAGGGCATTTGTCCGTATCGGAAAAAAGGACGGAGATGCTCTTCTGGTTTAATCGTTTTAGAAGGTATTAAATCTGGGAAAGAATCCTGTAAATAATAGTCATTTAAAAATTTCCTCAAAAACCGTTTTCTATTTATAACCTCCTCTTTATAAGCTGTGATCACCTCTCTGCGGTAAACTCGTAGGTAGATGCTATGTTTGAAAAGCTCAAGACTCAGCCCGAGACAGGCCGGATAATACCGGAATTACAGATCACCGGCATCCGCGAAATAGTATTCGGAAACTATCGGATAATTTATCGTCTTTTCCCCAAATCTATTCACGTTCTGACCGTGATAAGCTTCGAGCAGTTGCTGCCGCTGGAAGATCTGGATCCATAACAAGGTACTGCCCAAGGCCAAGAAAAGTTCCACACGCATTCGCGCACCTTTTTCTTGCATGAGAGCGCTGATTTTGTGGGTTTTATATATAAATTATTTTTGCTATTAAAATTATCACTGCACAAGAAACTCACTGCTCCATCCCGGCCGTTTTGCTTCAGGCATAGTCGGAATACCGCCACCGGCTTTGATACTACTTCGCCACTCATCTCTGGTCAATCGTACGGGGTTTGAACCACTAACCGTTGTAACATCATAGTATGATCCAACCGGGCCGATATACAGCGTCGGCGTACCACTGCGCTCCACAATGACAGCCATAAGATTGATATAACCTGAAGCACCGTGCCAGACCATACTACCAGCGACTTCATCCTTGAGCTTTGTATGCACATCTGCAATAGTCACAAAATCACCATTTTCAAACGGCAGGTATTCATCCGGGCCATTGCCATATTCGAAAATAAGGTTGTTATACCAGCCGTTAAATATCTTTGCGGTACCGCAACTTGTATTAACATGCTCGGTAGTGATCACATCCTTTAACATTTTTTCCTGACTTTGTGACAACTCCTGTCCCGCTGCAACCGTCTGTGCTGACTGGAACAGTTGTTTCATTATTTCTTCTGCATTTATAAAATAGTCATATATTCTGTTATCAATCTCCTTAAAAAATGCTTTTCCCGTTTCCGCATACCATACCATCTCACGGAAAAAATCGGGATACGGCTCAATATATGCTGAAGGATGGCAACAGATAATAAGTCCGGTATAGGATTGTTTTACATAAAGCAGCGTACAATATCTGAGTTGTGCCCACGAAGTTAACTGAGTATTCCTCATCTTGTGGCTCCACGATTTTGTCCTGAAAACAGGAGAGATAAGAGAATTATCTTCAGCATTATTTAACTGTCGCAACGAGTTAATCCAGCCGTTATAGAGATTACTGTGCCAGCCTTCCGGACTAATCTGGTCAAACAAATCTCTCAAACTGCCCAATACCCCCGGTAAACATTGTGTTTCCAGGTCAGCATAATTCTCCAGAGAACCGTTATCACCCAAAAGAAAGGCTACATCGGAAGAGGTTGGCAGAAACCGGTAACTTACAAGTGGGTGCACCATTTGAGAAAATGAATAGGAATCTATTACAAACCGCTGAGGCATAAATGAGAATATACGCGGCAATTTCAGATTGTTTGAATTGATATCCGTATAATAGGTTGAGAGGATCATCTGAATACCATACCTGCACTTTGCGAGTGTGGAATCAAAATGGGCTTCATCAAAATTGTCGGCATATGAGACGATATCATGTACGTTAAGATCAGAAATAAGGCAGCCAAAGTCCTTAATACTCATACCGTCACTTTGACCAACCATAAATTCAATAACGCTATTGAAAAACAGCCACTCCTTGTACATTCCTGAGTTAACGACACAGTCCCACAAGACACAGGCGGCCTTTTTCATCCGGGCATTAGAAATATAATCGGATACGGTGTTTAACATAAAGGCCAAATCTGCGCGGGAAAGCCACATCATACATTTGAAATAATTAGTCAGACGGCTGTTTTTCGTATAATGTCCTCGCGGTTTGAATTGAGAAAAATCAACCACTCGTGGAACACCACAGAGACTAACTGTTTTGACTGTTAATAAATTCACATCTTCCAGATGTTTTTCAATCTCTGTAGATTTAATTATGTCGCTTCTCCTGGGATCTAAGAGGAACAATGCTGTTCCAAGGTAATCTGTGACGTCCTGAGTAAAATCTTGATTCGGATATATGGTCTTACAGTAAAAGTAAGATTTTAGCAATATCGAATCCAACAGGGAGGAAAATCGTTCATATTCCAGGCACATGAGGATATTATCATAACTCATGTACAGCGCATCTAAAACAGCATCGGTTGTGATTATCACCGGCATATCATAAGAGTGCACTGCATCAAATGCCCTGACATAATTGGAGAAATTCTTTCTTCCGCAAACAGCCATACCTTTTTGAGCAGTTCGAGACATGAAATCATAGATATACATTGAGTCAGTTATTCCAAGTTTCTGCAGCATTGCAACACCATCGGAGAAATAACGTATACTGTCAGGATTATAATTGAGGTTGTCACTACCAACACTCACAGGAAAGGCGCTAACCAGGTTTTGTTCTTTCCAGCTCGTTTTTCTCTCTTTAAGGTTTTTTTTGTATTGAATATATGCTGCAGTATCATTCTGATTTTTGAGAAACAACGGCGTATGGGTGCTGTTTGAATACTGTCCGTTTACCCATTGTCCATACTGAAGAGCATCTATAAAATTAGTAGAGCCGTCACTGTTAAAATCAAGTTCAGTCTGATTTCCTGTAGTATTGTTTAAAACTTTTAACATAAACAA
The DNA here is from genome assembly GCA_964543525.1 of uncultured Fibrobacterota bacterium. GTDB lineage: Bacteria > Fibrobacterota > Chitinivibrionia > Chitinivibrionales > JANQEN01 > CBDVBE01. The sequence continues at coordinate 13,512 of CAZIYW010000109.1, forward strand.
CTCAACATCCGCCATAGTGATCATACCGTCATTATTTATATCACTACCAAATAAAAAATGCGGCGTCATTATCATAATACAAAAAACAATTACAGCATATTGTAAAGTTCCATTTCTCATCGTAAAACACTCACTTTCTTGTTGTATGTTTTGTTTCCAATCTCAATCTGGATAAAGTAGATCCCGGCGGCGACTGGTGTACCATGCTGATTTGAGCCATCCCATCGAATTGTATGAAATCCTTTATCATAATTCCTTTCCGGAAAATGTTTGACAACTTTTCCCTGAGCATTTATTATAAAAGTACGGATCGCTTTTTTGCGATCTATCTTAAAAGCAAGTGAGTAACTTCTCCCCATTTTTCTGATTACCGTTTTATTTACACCCGGTTCATCGCCACTCAGGGTCCCGACACAACCGTCATAGTTAGTGGTAAGTGTTATCTGGACAGAACTCGCAGAAGCATCTAACGCATCAGCAATAGTGATATTTTGAATAATTTCATTATAAGGAAGTGTTTTTAGACCGGCGCCACTAATCTGGCATGAAGCAATAAAAACCTCGACGGTCGTATCTTTTTTATTCACTACCGAAAACGGGGAAATTGATATAATATCGATTTTATTGTGATCCCTCTTGAGCTGTGGTCTGACCATAGACCACATATTGTTTAAAGGAGGTTCAACCTGTACACTACTTACATCTAACCCGCTATTTATTGTAAATTGCACACCAATACCTTTCAGCGCCTCTTGTGAAGGATTGTTTGAACAGGTAATGGTAATAGTCCCATTTGATACACCATCAGTGAATACAAACACATCAATTGTTACCGCATTGGTTGTAACGCATAAGAACAATATCAGTTTAAAAATCATATGTATATGTATGTTATTTGTTGATTTAATCATTGTAAGTTCCTTGATTTATGATTGTTTTTATTGAGAGCCTTTGTGTATTATCTCTCTTGTTACTAAATATAATCCAGTATGGTTTGTCAAATAACTGATAATTGGGTATTTTTCTCAAAAACCGTTTTCTATGAGAAAACAGAGGGTAACACATGAACAGGAATGAACCTATGAAGTCGGCTGAGATGCGGTTGTATTTTTCTGATGATTTAACCAGATCTATTCATAATGGATTATTTAAATAATGACACCTTATCTCTTAAATTTCAATACCCTCATGTCCCCCGATCAGGTCGAGGGCATGCTTGGTATTTTTGCAGCGATGAATAATTCGGGTTAAATCGTTCTGCGAAATCCACTATTCTTGAACCATTTTACCTACATATTTCCTTTCCGATCTCTACTACCAATATAATGGCACGGAAACGCAGAAAAAAAGCCTTCGCTGAGAATTATATCCCTTTCGATCGTATCTTTACCGGCACATCGTATGAAATCCACGTTACTCTATAAACATTGTAATATTTATATACAGTAAGGATATGTACAATATGCACTTTTTTATTTAAAGCTTGAATGAGCTTCCATTGGTGAGTGATAAAACAGGATACTGCGGAATTACTTATAAAGAAATTAAGGAGGCAGCTAAAGATACTGGAATAGTTCGACGGAAACTTATATTAAATATTCCCCTGCTGTTCCTGATACATCCCGTATAATTTTTCTGCATACTGTAAAATCGTTTCAACGGAATCCATCTCGAATTTCCTGAAAATGGTCGGCTCTATCGAGGATACGGTAATACGCTTTTCCTGAAGCATTACCAGTTGATCCGCGACATAGACAATCTCAACAATCCCCTTCCATTCGTCAGGTGCAATTAACGGCTGGGAAGCATACTCGACCGCTGCAACCAGTACCTCCGGAAAATTCCATTTTCTGAGAATATGTCCGCCAATCTTTGCATGCGAGCACCCGACAGTCAACTGTTCAAGGGCATCACCGTTTATTCCCTTGTTTCGGCAATAATCGGTGATCTGCGAAACCAGTGATGCATCGACACTGCGGATAATTATTTCACCTATGTCGTGTAATATCCCGCCGATATACACATCATCGGCCATCTCTTTCCGTTTATGCTCCTTCGCAATAGTCATCGCATAGTAGGCACATCGATAGGCATGCTCCCATAATTGTTCCTGGTTGCCGTACCGGCGTTCAAGGATTTTCTTTGCGCCCAGTGACAGAATAAGATTTCGTATTCCCTTTGTCCCGATAAGCGAGACTGCATTCATGATGTTCTTTACTTTTTGCGGCAGATAGTACTGTGCCGAATTAATTACTTTAAGCAGCTCCGCGGTCAGTGCAGGATCGCGCTCAATGACTGCAGCCACTTTTGACAACGGGATATCTTCCTGGGTGATCATGCGTTCAAGTTTTGAGAGGTTTTCAGGATAGAGCGGCATGGTTGAAATTTCACCGGCAATGGTATCGGACAGCTCTTCAGTCAGTTTTTCCGGCAGGGTATTTAACGCAATGGTTACCCGCGCAATAGTTTCTTCAGCGTCATGATCCAGGTAAAACATATATGGTTTCATATCGGGCGGATTATTGGTGATCCGACGCAACAGCATGATTGACAAAGCGGTACCAAGCCCCGCCCCTTCGGTTCTGTCGCTTAATTCCGAGAAGGCGTCTTTTGTATGCCGTATCGTTGCACTGATATCGACACGTTTTTGTATTCGCTTCATCTCTTCAACAGTAGGCAACCCTTTGTTTTTAACGTATAAGGTAAAATAGCCGTCGGTGACTGAAAACTGTATTTCGACATACCTATCACCGGTTTGTAATATATTGACAAACTCTTCTTCCCTTTCCATATATTCATCAGCAAAACGCTCCATTCCTGCGGCATATTCTGACGGATTCGTTATATCAAGACCGGCCCGGGTAAAATAGACCCGTTTTGCTAATGCTCTGTTTGCATTATCAACCAATTCCTGAATGATATATTTCAGATTGCTCGCAAGGAAATCTTTTTTCAGGTTTTGTGCTATACAGGCGAGAACATCATTGATAAACATTTTATCCTCAAGACGCGCATAGGAAAAACGATAAATAAGCGGAATGGTTCCGTTCAGGGAAGATACTATCTTCTGTTTGTCAAAAGTATAGCGTGCCATAGAGCGATTGGTTTTTGCAGGATATCGTGTAGTTTTGTAATAAGTATACCATTGACGGGCTTTCCAAATCCAGTACTATATGGCATTTTTAACTTGTAACGGAGAGGCAACACGCCGGATTACCGCTGTGCGTCGGTAATCCGTTGCGTTACCGCACATGCACAAACGGTATTGTCTCTTTGTAACGTATACCATACAGGGTGAGAAAATGTATACCCGGCGCTACAGCGTTTAGAGGAATCCTGATTGGTGCTTTTATATTTTCTACCGCCAGAATTGTCCTGCCTCGTGCATCATGTATAACAATCCGTGAGATATGAGATGGCGCCGAGGTGTGAATATACCCGTTTGCAGTGTAGAAATGCAGGCCTTCAGTTTTAAGTGCTTCATCATCAATGCCGGTCGGAAGGGTATAGGCAACCGTCAGTTTTGGCCGTTTCGTTTCATCCGGATATTCCGAGGACGGATACCACACCCCGTAATCATCAAGCCTGAATTTAATAAGAAAACCGTGGTTGCTGTCCGGCTCCGCGATAATGGTTTCCATCATGGCAGTAACATCAAACTCTTCCCAGACCGAAGCCTGACTGTTGGAGCATTCAGAGTATTCGGATTGCTTGACATCACCGCCCATATAACTCCAAGGGAAATTCCATGTTACGGTTGCGGCATTCCAGTCTCTGGCAATACGGTGAATACGTTTTTTCCCTCTGTCATTATCCCCGATTTTGCAGTAATTTTTATTGTTGGGTCCGACATAATAGAGCCCTTTGACAAAGAGGAACAGCGTTGCTTTTTCAACAGTGGCATTGGTTGGAATAAAGGAATCGATATCGGCGAATTGTATCAGCACCCGTGCCTGAGCAGTGGGCGTTCAGCACTCAAACAGCATGCAGAGGCTGTCGCCGTTTACGCCTCCTGACGATGGGTAGTCATAGATATAGGCATCGGTGCAGCCGTTATAGTACGCTCCCTGTTGCAGCGTTATCTCATCAGCCTGGCTGTGCATACAAACCAGGAATACTATACAGGTAATTGTTGTTACCAATCTCTTCATTTAATCCCTCCATGTTTGGGAAATCTATGGGTTTCCTGGCAATACTCCGGATTCCCGCCCAAAGCATGCGGGAATGACGTTTCTTGATAGGTATTAATTAATGTCTTTTTATTCCAATTAACAGTTTATGAACGATCCGCTTACCTTCGTTATCGATACCAGTTAAAACTGCCAGATAAGACCCGGAGCCAACTTTTCTGCCATTTTTACTTGTTACATTCCATAATCCGGTACTTTTTCTTTCTAAAATGCAATCCCCAACCGGATCATAGATTCGCAGCGCTGTTTTTTCAAGTCGCTT
>CAZIYW010000110.1:0-17910 GCA_964543525.1 uncultured Fibrobacterota bacterium
TCATGGCCAACCTTCTTGTCAACTTTTTGGAAAACCTATGGGATGGCAGTGAAAACAGTATAACAATAAGGAATGATGTATGAAGTTTATGGTATCAGCAGCAGATGTTTTTGTTGTCATGTTTTTCTCGATGGCGGTATCTCAGGAGTCAGTGGCCTGGGATGTGTCGAATAAGATAGTCAGAACCGGTATACGATACAGGTACCGGGGTGAGACGATAGATAAATTGTCAGATCTTGAAAGTGCGCTCGGCATGCCGTAAATGTGACCCTTTATCTGATCTGCGTCAATAGTATCGTTGTCGCGGTGTATCAGCGCACGTTCAACCACGTTGTAAAGCTCGCGGACATTACCGGGCCAGTGCCATGTTTTAAGATGTTCAATGGCACCTTTTGTGAATATTCTGTCCACCGATGAAGCCTTCCCGGTTTTATTCAGGTAATGCTCAATAAGAAGCGGTATGTCATCTTTGCGGACCGACAGCGGCGGTGTCTGGACTATAAGGGTGTTCAACCGGTAATATAAATCTTCCCGGAACTGCCCTTTGTGAATAAGTTCGCCGAGGTCTTTGTTGGTCGCCGCAATAACCCGCACATTGACATGAATATTTTTCTCACTTCCCACCGGAGTAATCTCACCGTATTCAATTGCGCGCAGCACTTTTGCCTGCGCGGAAAGCGACATGTCGCCGATTTCATCCAGGAGAATGGTACCGCTGTCCGCAATCTCGAACTGACCCAGCTTGCGGCTCCTGGCTTCAGAGTGTGCTCCTTTCATAAAGCCGAACAGTTCCGATTCTATCAGTGTATCCGTGATGCTTGAGCAGTTGAGTGTCACAAAGGGTTTGTCCGCGCGGAGTGAGTGCTCCTGTATCGCGCGTGCAACAAGCTCCTTGCCGGTGCCGTGGGAACCGGTTATAAGCACACTACTGTCGCTTCCCGCGACCCGCTGTATATTCTTTTTCAGATTCTGCATCACGGAAGATTCGCCGATGAGCGCGTAATTCTTCGAACGCTCACTGCGCAGGAGCTGATTATCATGCAGTAACGTAATATTCTCCGCTGCTTTGTTTACCTTTACTTCAATCTGATCCGCGTTGAATGGTTTGGCTATAAAATCGAAAGCGCCGAGCTTCATGGCTTTGACCGCAGTCTCCATGTCGCCGTATGCCGTTATCATGATAATAATTGTCTGGGGAATAAGGCTTTTGATGTCCTGCAGAAGCTGCATGCCGTCATCCTCACGCGCCATGCGCAGGTCTGAGATGACAATATGGTGCGCATGCTCTTTAAACAGCGCAAAAGCGACCTCCCCGTTCTCGGCAGTGTCGACAGTAAAGCGTTTTTTGTCAAGGGCCAGCTTTATACCGTTTCGTGTGTTTTTTTCGTCATCGGCCACAAGTACCTTATACTTAGTCATGGCGCGCTCCTTTTCTTTGGTTTGCCTGTATTCGCGGAAGTTTTATCTCCATGCAGGTCCCTTTTCCCGATTCACTGGTAACGGCGATGGTGCCGTGATGGGCTTCGACAATTTTCTTTACCATGGCAAGGCCGAGCCCGGTACCCTGTTCTTTGGTCGAGAAAAAAGGATTGAATATCTTTTCCAGGTCTTTCTTGGAAATGCCCTTACCGGTATCTTTGAAAAACAGGGTAACCCATGAGTTATCACTTTCTCCCTCTATCTCAACCGAACCGTCACGGGCAGTGGCTTCAATACTGTTTTTTATCAGGTTAAGAAATATTTCATGAAGCTGATCCGGATCACCCATAATGATCGAGTCCTCCGGCACTGTGCAGGTAATGTGTATCTCTTTTTCACGGGCATCGGGCCGCATCAACTGCACCGCTTTATACAGCTCGCTTTGTACATGGATTGTTTTTATCAGCAATTCCCTGGGCCGGGCAAACCCAAGCAGTCTGGTGATAAACCTGTTGAGCCGCTGTGTCTCTTCATGGATAATATCAAGGTGCTCGTGTGCCTCATGGGTCTTTTCCAGATCCCGTCTGAGAAGGCTTGCATACAGTTCAATGGCGTTGAGCGGGTTGCGTATCTCATGGGCTACCTTTGACGAGACTTCACCAATAGTCGCCAGCCGCTCTTTAAGACGCATAGCCTCCTGCAGCTCTTTCAAAGAGATAAGCAGCCGGTTTTTATAGTGGAGATACCGGTACACTATAAGGGCACCAAGCAGGAATGTTATATAGCTTGCAAGGGTGAATATAGGTACGACTGCATTACCAGAGAAAAAGAGAAGGTAATTGCCTGCAATCACCAGCGGGATCATAATAAGGAGCAGCGTTGACGTCCTGAAAACATCCCTGGTGAGGAGCATTGGCAGGGTGTATGCTGTACCGAAAAGAAGCAGTACAATGAGAAACAGCGATTTCGGTACCTGAACCGGGAACGAATGTTGCAGCACATTGTTTGCTACGGTTGCATGCATAAGGATAGTCGGATAATACGAATGAAGAGGCGTGGCGCAGAATCGCGCAGTGCGTGATGACGTGTTGCCTATAAAGACGAGCTTGTCCCTGAAAAGCGAGAGATTCACCGCCCCGTTATCGGGATTTTTACAGGAGCTGAAAATATCGATCATGGGAATCTCCCGTATAATATCGCGCGCATCATTATAGCGAATCATCATCTGTCCTTTTGCATCGATCGGTATCCTGAATCGCTTGCCGTTTGCTGCATAAATACCGCTTCCGGCAATGGTAATACTCTCTTTCGACAACCCCATGAAATCAAAGGCTGCCTGTATCCCCAGAGATGCAAGTGCCCCGTTTCCGCAGGCAAGCAGCGCAGGTATCCTCCTGAAAATACCGTCCACGTCATTTTTCAGAACCAGATGGCCGACGCTGTTTGACTGCTCGTAATCCCGACAGGTCGGCTTGAACAGGTGTTCTGCAGAGTAAAGCCTGTCCGGCCTTCCGAAGGTGTCAAGCGGATAGAGAAAATCCTCCAGATACCTGAATTCGTTTGAATACTTTGCAGCGCCGTTTTTACGGTCGCGCGGCGTAATAAAACCGATGCCATAGCAAATGTTCGAATACTGGGAAAGCACCTCCTCAAACAGCATGGTAGTATCTTCACGCTGCAGAACGCCGTACAATGAAAAAAGATCCAGAACAACGACCCGTGGCTTCTGTTCTTCGATTATATACACCAGTGCAGCGATATCGAGTTTTGAGGTCGGTGAAGAGAGGTTTTCCGCTGTCTTGTCGTCATATTCAATCACGACAATGCTCGAATCCTGGGCGAGTTTCGGTGTATGAGAGATAAAGAAGTCCAGCACCTTCAAATCGAACCAGTGAAGTACGCCAAGCAATGTAAAGAGTGCCTATGCGAGGGTTATTACACTTGAAATGATAAGTACACTTTTTGTTTTGGTTTTCATTATATCCGAAAGACAGTTAAATCCCTGTCAGGTGTCAGGTATTTCTGACAGTAATGTTAGTATTTTCTTACACCCATGAATCATACCTGTTGTTTTCTGGTCTCATAATATCGTTCACAGGATATGACCAATGTACTAAAAAGCAAATAGCGTACCCGATAAAAAGCAAGGGAATAATATGGTAGAGAAAGGTTATACTGAAAGTGATTCACTGACTTACATACTTGTTCTCACCATCAACAATAATCTTCAGAAACGTCTCCGGATCACCCGCAGCCATAAGCTTTTCACGCATATGTTCATAAGACATGATTTTTGAAAGAGACGAGAGAATTTTTCGCAGGTCATCAGAATTGTCCGCTGGTGAGGCAAGCATGAAAAGAAGATATACCGGCTGATCGTCTATTGACTGAAATTCGATACCCTTTAAACATCGGGCGGCAACTATGCAGACACGATCTACCAGATCGGTTCTTGCATGGGGTATAGCGATACCATATCCGATACCGGTTGAGATTTCAGCTTCCCGCTCGAGGATTTTCTGTACCAGCTTGGCAGGATCTTTCACATTGTGAATTGAAGCTAAAAACAGCCCCAGTTGCTCCAGGACCTCGTCCTTCGGCGCCGCTTTGAGATCCATAATAATAGCATTTTTAAAAAGAATATCCTGAATTTTCACATTGGTTCCTTTTATTGAATATCGCCACTCTCAGGAAGGTTTAGAGTGTGGATTCATCCCCAGTATCGTTTGACCTGTTCTTTTTTCTCCTCTCGAAGATGTCAGCAATCCATCCGATACAGTAAATAGTAACACCGGCAATAATAAAGGCCCACGGGATGGATTCCATCCTGTTTTTTGTTACTGCTCCACCAAATACATCAGCCAGGAGTATAATGAGGCAAATAAATATAATTAGTCTTCCTATTATCTTTATGATAGTACTGTAAGAGCAGATAAAGTTCCACAGTTTTTTCATAGAGCTCACTTCACTGGTAAGGGACTGGGGCGGATAAAATATAACTATTTGGTACGTTGATGCAAAATAGCCAATTACTTTTTCTGTATCGGGCAAAGGAGTGTCTGCCATTGTTCAGGAGAAACAGCAGAAAGAGATTTAAATATGCCGGCTGCCTGTTCCGCTTGTGTTACAGATACAGAAACGGTGAGTTGATTTTTTTCAAAATATTCATGCGGAGTGAATGTGACATGTTTCGGATCCGGATTACATGCGGCAACCTGCTTCTTCCAGATATCACGAGCCTCAGTAAGCAGGGGAAATTTCTGTGTATACAGAAACCCGTGTACTTTCTGAATCTTCTGTGGCGCATTAAGAGTGCTGTTTTGCACTGTGTCAGTTATGGCAGGCTCCAGTAATATATCCCGTATAGTGGATTTTCTTGTATAGGCTATCTCCGGCAGCCACTCTAAAAATTCGCGCCGGGTCTGTAATGAAAGCTTTAGGTCCCTGAAGGTGTCTAAGAAACATCGTTGGTCATCAAGGGAAAAAAGTTGGAACAGCTCGATATGTGAGATATCGAGAGCATTATTAAAAACCGCCTCTTTTACGTGATTATCACAGGAAATAAGCAGACATAACTGATGTGTTTTTTTTGGTGTAAAACCTGCCTGTCGAGCTAACCGGGCAAATTGCTTCTCAGACGAGTTGCTTTTTAGCCAGGAGAGAAAGAGATACTGTTCTCGAACAGGTATGGGCCGGTGCAGATTCAATGCTATGCGAAGAAGGCCTTTGATAAAGAGGTTGCAGGATGTCTGGATTATCATACCCGGGAGCGTGTTACGGTTGTTTTTTTTCGCATGCGTGTATCGTTTACACCCATCAATGATAGTATATGAGGTGCCGGAATCGGGAATTACAACGAGCGGATTAATTGAATTGAATACCGTGGTTTCCGGAAAAGACTGTCTGGTATCATACAGATCCTCCGGTAACACAAGCTGTCCGATTTTAACAGGTTCCAATGAAACGGAAAGCTCAGCCGGGAGTTCATCAAAGGTATGTTCTATAGTAATCTGCAATATGTTTGAACCGCTCATACTCTGCAACCCTGTTTCGTTTTTTTGCACCGTTTGATATGATGTCGGCTTTTTTTACCAGCGTTGTATAAATTAATTGTTGCTGCTCCCTGTCGGGGTGTTCATGTGCAAGTATTTGCAGTAACGACCGAATCCGATATTTATCAAGAATATCAACCGTTGCGGAGAGCTGATCCGCATGGCCACCATAGCGGGTAAGAAGATATTCATCAACCAGTCCGACCGGATGGTGCAGCGTTACTCTCAGCCACAGATCATAATCCTCGCACGCAGGCAATGACTCGTTAAATCCACCCATTACCGAGAAAAAGTCCTTTTTAATCATCACTGATGAAGGGGTTATCATGCAGCGTTCGAGGCTCTCTTTGAATATATAACCTGCTTTTTTTTCGTGGGTTTTCGGCGGGTTAACCCGCTTTCCTTTGCGTATCCAGACCTCCCTTGTCTGTACTATATGATATTCCTGATGGCGCCGTATCCATGCCATTTGTTTGGCCAGCTTTTTAACGTGCCATTCGTCGTCAGAGTCGAGAAAGGCAATCCATTCACCCTTCGCATGGCAAACTCCGTAATTTCTGGCATGTGAAACGCCCGAATTAAAGGGGAGCAGGTAGTAATGACACCGTCCTTGGCCGTCTTTTCCGTCAAAAAGAAAATCCTCCGAAGTGCCGTCGGTTGAACCGTCGTCAATTACGAGAAGCTCATAGTGTGTAAAGGTCTGGTTGAGGACGGACCGAATAGCCCGTTTACAGAGTTCTTTCCTGTTAAAAGTGGGAATTATAACTGACACCATTGTATTAGTCCTAATATAAAAATCAGGTTTGTTTACATTTAAGAAGCAGGCCTTTTACTATATGGGTGCCACTAGTTACACAAACATCAAATATACAATAACACACATATATTACCGGAAAATGATACGGGAACAGATGGTGAAATCTGTGACTCTTGGATATGGATTCTCCGATTTGTTTAAACAGGTGTGTTGTAAAAGGGATTATTCAAATTCCATTATTCCCCAGGCCTCTTTATTAACCTCGGGATCCATACTTGATTTTTTCCAATCCAGTTTAGTAAATGTCTGATTATTTTGATCATTGTACCGGATTACAATGCCGCCATGAAAGGCATTATTGCCGATAGTAGTCATACTGATAAAATTACGCGGAATACGCATTTCGAGTATTCTCTTATTATTCACAGGCCTGTCTATAATTTTTACATCAATTTCAGCCCATGCAGATATCTGGGCTTTTTTGTTAATCTGAGGCGAAACCTGCTTACTTATAACTTCCAACTCGCCGTCTGACGGATTTGTCTCTCCTATTTTGCATTGTATACGGAACTGCGGAGAATTAAGAAAAGCGTCATTCTCCGGTGAATCGAGGCAGATATACAGTACAAACACATCATTTTCCCATTCTTCTCCCTCTGGCTCGCCCTGGCCCGGCATAAAGTTGAAATCGGTGATTTCAGCCAGAAAGAACAGTGATGTTTCTCCTCTGACGCTGTAAACTTCAGCCCTGGTAGTTGTCTGCTGGTTCGATAATATCACCTCATCCTGCCCAATATGCGCCGCCCAGAAGGATGATATGTTCATGTCATCTTTATTAAATTGCGATTCTTCCATGTCGGTAATTGAATACACTGTAAATATTTTATTCAGATCGATTTGAATACTGTTTGGGCCTTTTTGAATATCAATCTGACCACTCCCCATCATTACCTTTTTATTGTTAAGAAATGCATCGACGTTTACAAAGGTAAGCCCCTCCGGGATGTCGGTGAAGGTGACGCCATCCGGATTATTAAAGTCAGAATCCTTGTTTGAGTTATAATCTTCGCTGTGGATATTTACGGTAACCCTGTCAGGAGCACGCCCCTTGGGTATGGTAATTTTCATAGCCATTGATGTGCCGGATGTATCTGTCGGGCCTGTCGTGGTTAATAAACCGCACGAAACGAAAAGTAAATAACAAAAGGCCGGGCATATTTTATAATGTCTTTTTATTGTTGCTGCCATGTTACCTCCAATGTTGTCGGTTCTTCATCTTCTTCATCACCGCGGAGAATAAGAAACGCTGCAACGCTTCCTCCGGTTGCAAGTAAAGCTGCGCCCCCGATAATAAAATTACGCCGCCTTTTTTTCGGATCTTTTTTCCGCCGCATTTCTGAAGCCCGTTCTTTGTATACGGTTTCTTTACCCGCAAGCTTATTGGCAACTACGCCCATTTCCGTTGTAAGAAGGTTTTCTATAGGCCCGGTATAGCTATGGGATACGGAGCGTGTTATTTTACCGGTCCGGACCGAGATGATTCGAATATTGATTGAATATGCGGAACCGACTTTTCCTATCGAACCTGCCACAATCTGCTCGATACCGAGTATCTGTCCCATTTCAACAATACACTCCTGATCCGTACAGGCACCGCTCTGCTGAAAAGCCTGTTCCTGAAGAATGGTTTCCATCTGCCCCCGCTCCATGACCTCATAACTCTCCGTCTTCACAAGTTTATCGCGAAGAACATCTGTAAGGGTTGCCGCTTCATTTTCATCAATACCGCGTCCTTCAAGCGTATGAACAGCTATGAGAGGCTTTGACGGAGGTACAACAGTCGGGTTTTCCGCTGCGGAAATCAGTACTGTGAACAGTACCATAGCAATAATTGAAACAGAAACATATTTAACCTGAGACATTACGGTTAGTCCTTTCTTTATTATAACAGCTTTTATACCGGATAAAGTGACTGTACATCTGATTATACAGTGAATTTCATTAGCATGTCAATATATGTCTGGTAAATTTACACGGAAACGTCAATGCCAGATAACGTATCTTCTTTTCAATTTTTTCTCCTCGGAAATTATCTGTTGCTTTATTTAAATACCTCAGAGAAGCTATTATTTCAGAGGGATTTTATGCTGAGAATTGAGGAATATTTTTCAGTGTTACGGAGGGATCTACCGCGCACCTTTACCGGTTAATACAACTAAAAGGGTTCTGAGGATAATCTTTACATCCAGAAGGATGGACATATTTTCAAAATAGTATAGATCATAGATAATTTTCTGTTTCACATCTTCGATGGTTGCGTCATATTTATGTTTTACCTGTGCCCAGCCCGTAATGCCCGGTTTCATTTTAATGCGCCTGATGTACCAGGGAATCTCCTCTTTAAGTTTTTCAATGAAATAGGCACGCTCCGGTCTCGGCCCTACCAGACTCATTTCTCCCTTCAGAACATTGATAAACTGGGGAATCTCATCAAGTCGTGTCTTGCGCAGGAATCGGCCGAGTGGTGTGATGCGGGGATCGTTTTCATCCGCCCATTTGGGGCCGGTAATTTTTTCCGCGTCATGCCGCATGGAGCGGTATTTTATCATGGTAAACGGCTTGCCGTTCTGTCCGATTCGCTCCTGCTTGAACAGAGCGGGACCCGGTGAGGTAATGCGAATGAGCAGCGAAATGAGCAACCACAGCGGTGCGCCGACGATCAGAACAGTGAGCGAGACAAGAATATCCATAATGCGCTTTACCTGTGCCTGCCAGGCAGGCATGTGATCCTGCAGCAGCACAATGAGAGGGACACCGAATATCTGGTGTGTTTTCAGGTGCCCGGAAATAACATCGAGCAGGGTCGGCACCATGTATACCGTAACATTACTCTCGCCGCAGTATTTCAGTATGCGCAGGATTTCATTGGCGGAAGTTGACACATGGGAAATAATCAATCCGCTTATCCGCTGTTTTTTGATTATCTCCGGCAGGTTTGAGTAGGTACCGAATATCGGTAAGCCGCCGCATTCGGTGCCCTTCTTTCTACCGTCATCGTCAATAAATCCGATCACCTTATACCCCAGGTGCGGATATGTATCAATTTCACGAACCAGCTTTTTCCCTTCATCAGTTGCGCCTACCACAACGATATTCTTTACCCAGATACCTTTTGAAAAGATCCAGGCGAGAAGCGTATGCATGGCAAAGCGGTTAATGGTGGCGGAAACCAGCATACAGGATGCATAAGTGGTGAGAAAGACAAGTTGCGTGCGGGTCAGCAGGGTCGGTCTGCTTCCCGTTGTCGCGAACTGAATAATTTCATCGGCGCTGATAAGAAGAAAGAGTATAAAGATACCGAAAAGAACCGTACGGGCAACAACAAAAAACTCATCTATCCTGGACTCCTTGTACCAGTCACGGTACAGGCCGGTAAAAAAGAACAACAGAATCCATAAAACCGTAAGAATCACGCTGGGAGTGATATAATCCGCAAAGAGGAGATCCGGATTATAGGTTTCCGGAAACAGGCTGCTTTTATACCGCAGCCAGAATGTGGCGGCAAAAGCTGCATTGACGGCGAGAATGTCGAAGAGAAAGGTGATTATTTTTTCGAAAAATCGTGTACCCATAACAGCAAAAGCAAATTATTATTACAGATCGTAGCACGTTAAAATACGTTTATGAAACAAGTACGCAGTATAGTATACCATTATTTTATTAATAACAGTAACTTTAAATGTATGGTTTGTTCAGGTAATCGTTTTCTGAATATAGGCCAGAATTGCATCAGCATCGGCAGCCATTTTCACCGGACTGTTTTTATACCCTTCCGTGGGAATCTTCCGGTGCCCCGACACGGTTGAGGTGCGTTTTACGTCAAGGTAAAGTTCGTCTCTGTGGAACTCGACGGTATAATCCGGATCTTTCAGCAGGTGTCCCGTCAGGATGCAGACCACGTTATCCGACGGGTTGATTGTTCCCTGCGCCACCAGTTTTTTACACCCTGCAACCGTTGCGGCTGAAGCCGGCTCGGAGCCGATACCGTCGATTCCGATTCTGCTCTTTGCCCGGGCAATCTCTTCTTCAGAGACCTGCTCAACGCAGCCGTCGGTATAATCAATGGTGAACCAGGATTTGTCAAAGCTGACCGGATTGCCGATTTTTATGGCGGTTGCGCGGGTGTGCGCGTCGACCGGTTTCAGGGTACGGTCATTTCCTGTATAACTCAGGTACAAAGGATTTGCCCCTTCAGCCTGAATGATTGCTACCCGTGGCACTCTGTCGATGAAACCGGAATCTTTCATCTCGGCGAAAGCTTTGCCGAAAGCGCTGTTATTTCCCAGGTTGCCGCCGGGAACAATGATCCAGTCGGGAACCTCCCACCCAAGCTGATGTAGCAGCTCGATCATAATGGTTTTCTGGCCTTCAATGCGGAAGGGATTAATCGAATTAAGCAGGTATATTTCAGCCTTTTGACAGACTTCCTCTACAATTGCCATGGCCTTGTCGAAATCGCCTTTTATCTGAATTGTCAATGCGCCGTAGTCAAGGGCCTGGGAGAGTTTGCCGTAGGCAATTTGTCCTTCGGGGATAAAGACAACGCTGCGCATGCCTGCCCTGGCTGCATAGGCGGCCATTGAAGCGGACGTGTTGCCCGTAGATGCGCAGGCGACCATGCGGGCGCCGATTTTTTTCGCCATGGTAACCGCTGTGGTCATGCCGTTATCCTTGAACGAACCGGTAGGATTGCACCCCTGATGTTTTACCGTGAGGCGTCGCATACCGGTATACTGTGCGCATCGCGGCATGTCGTACAGGGGAGTGTTTCCCTCCGGCATGGTGACAATATCCTCATAGGGCGCAAACGCGGGAAGGAATTCGCGGTAGCGCCATACCCCGCTTCGGTCAATCGGCTGCCATGAGCCGGCACGGTCGTCAAATACCTTTTTCAGCGCGGCACTGGTTTGAGGTGTAAATCGATCGAGAGGGTTGACAACCTCCAGGATGGCTCCGTCATCACTGCGGTAGCGTATATCGTCAAGTGGATACCTGATATTCCGCTTGTCCCCGAATGGTCTCAAATATGCTTTTTCCATGAGATAACCTCTAATCTTCAATGCGGATTATCCGGGTTTTCCGCCGGATAAAGTCCTGACGCTCTATTTCCGCGATTGCTTTCTGCAGATTGTTTTCATTTGCCTCATGGGTAATCATTATCACCGGTACAAACTCGCCGGTGGATCGCTCCTTCTGCATGACCGAAGCCAGCGATATGCCGTGGTTTCCCAGTACCGTTGTTATAGCAGCGAGAACTTTTGGTTTGTCAACAACTGAGAACCGCAGAAAGTACCGGGTGGTTATCGATGCCATCGGCGTTATTGCCAGCTCATGGGCGGCGCTGTAAAAATCCATGGGTATGCGTCTGGGACTGCCTTCGGTGATATTCCGTGCAATGTCGATAATATCTCCCATAACAGATGAAGCGGTGGGCATCTCTCCCGCCCCCTTACCGTAAAGCAGTATATGGCCAACCGCGTCACCCTGTATGGAAACCGCATTGAATACGTCCGAGACGGATGCAAGGATGTGCTCGGTATGCAGCATGCAGGGATGCACCCGTACATCAATGGTTGACGGTGCCGTTGGATTCTGTTTTATAATACCCAGCAGTTTTATACAGTACCCCAGGCTCTTTGCCAGAGCAATATCTTCAGCCGTGATATGGGTGATTCCCTCAATGTATATCTTTTCAAACGGTGCATACCCGCCGTACAGCAGGGATGCCAGGATAGCGAGCTTGTGCCCGGTATCTCCTCCGCCGATATCGAGAGTCGGGTCCGCTTCAGCATAACCGTTTTTCTGTGCCTCCTGCAGCACATCGTTAAATTCAGCAGCTCTTTCCGACATCTGCGTGAGAATATAATTACAGGTGCCGTTTATTATAGTCCGTACTGAAATGATATCGTTTCCCAGCAATGATTCACGAATGGTTTTAATGACCGGCATACCGCCGCCCACTGCAGCCTCAAAGAAGACGGAGACATTGTTTTCCTCAGCGGTTTCAAAGATCTCGTGGCCGTGTTCGGCAATAAGGGCTTTGTTGGCGGTAACCACGTGTTTCCCTTTGGAAAGTGACTGTAATACCAGTTCCCGGGCAAAAGTGGTTCCTCCGACAAGTTCAACAACAATCTGAATCTCTTCATCGGAGAGGATGTCATCGGCATTTTCCGAGCAGATGGCTTCCCCAACAGGAAGGTCGTTAAATAAACCGGTATTTTTATCGGCAATTCGTTTAAATACCAGTGATAAGCCAAGCTTATTTTGATAAAAGGACTTCTGGGTGTTAAAGATTTTTATAACGCCGCCACCAACCGTACCGGCGCCGATAAGGCCTATATTGCATGTTGCCATGACAGTTCCTTCCCTGCAGATCTGCAGTTACTAAAAAAGGTAATTACCTCTCTCCTCTCCGGTTTGCGGTAACCGTCTCCGCCCGGAGATGTCGAAAATGTCTTGCCGCTCCCGGTGCAAAATCGTTTGAAAAAGCACGAACACTAAAATATAACAGTTAGCGTATGGATAGTCGAACGTATCTCTTTTTTTTGCCTGTAAATATACGCGACTCTTATATTCCTTTAAAAGTCGGTTTTTATATCGTTGACGTGAACAGCTCTGCACCCTTTCACATCAGGCATTATCACTATACAATAAACAGAGGATTGCAACGATGAAAAAACATCTGTCCCTGTTATATGGAGTGCTTATTATAATAAACCTGTTTTCACCGGCTGAAGCAATCGAGGGTTTTTATAAAACCCTTTTTATGGACGGCGGTGTGGGTTTGAACGGTCTGAAAACATTGCCCGCTGCCGATTACCTCAATTATTCCTTTGAATATCTTGCCACAAATACCGTTACAATTCAGAATGGTGTTATGATTCAAAATGAGAATGATGAAAACGGGGTGCTGTTATATCCCGACGGTGAGCCCCGTTTCAAACTCTTTTTTTCCAACGGTGGCTGGATGGATGAGCACGGTACCAGTCTCGGTGAGGAGGGACTTGGGCGGGTCAGACGGTTTTACTATCGTGGCGGAAGTTACACCGGTGCCTGTGCCGGTGCATATATCGTTACTATTGACAGCTCAATTTATTATAATTTATGGCCCGGATCCATGATCATGGTCGGCCTTGCCAATACCACAGTCGGCGGTGTCATCCCCGACGATTCACCGCTGCTTCATTACTATGACTTCGGCAATGACCTCTATATCGCCGACATAGTCCACAGCAGAGGAGGGTACGCCAGCACCCTGCCGCCGGGAACCGAGGTGCTGCTTATTCATGATAAGCCGGGCACCGGCCTGCACGATAATCCAAGCTGCTGGGCCTATAAAGATAACGATACCACCGGACGCATTGTGGTCATGACCTCCCACCCTGAGAATGAGTCCGGCGGTGAGCTCCGCGACTATACGGCAGCGGTTTTTCAGTATGCGTTTGACGGTGCCGCACCGCCCAGTAGTAAAGGATTTCTTGCCAACGGAGAAAAACGGATCATGAATAAATCAACCGCAGACAATGACCCTCTATATACAAAAATAGGGGACCGGCAGTATCACCACTTTATGGTTGATCTGACGGCCGGCGCCACCAATTTCGTGATTACACTGGACGGTAACGATTCGTTTAACCTGAATCTATATGTTGCCAGGGATACCTTTGCCTTTGCAAGCCTTGCCGGATATGCGGATACTTCAGCGGGCTCCGATAAAACAATCTCGATAGATAGTGCAGCACCCGGTGTATGGTATATCGGTGTCGAATGTGCTACCACTGTTGAGACTGAAATAGTGACCTGGGGATATGAGTATACAGGGCAGCTTGAGGTATTAAACGGGGTGGAATACACTATCCAGGCGGACTGGAACATAACCGATATTGCTATGAATCCCCATTCTAAAATGGGTGTGTCCGGGCTACTTGTGGTGCAGGTAGAAGGGAACACTGCAACAATCCGGGCAGGTAATTTACCTCCCTATTCTATGAAAATATTCGATCTCCAGGGCAGTCTCTGCTGGGAACCGCAAACCTCTCCGACGACAGTGATATACCGGTGGCAACCCGAAAGTCCCGGCATGTATTTCGTTTGGATGAAATCCGGAAAGGATATTCTGACGAAACGGTTTACTGTGGTGAAATAATCCGCTCACCCGACAGGCAGTAGCAGCCCCCTGTCCGATTTTAACTCTGAGGTATAAGGAAGTTACCGGTCCTGGCGGAGAATCTGCAACCTCCGGCCCGATATAATATTTATTGCAATGAGCACCCATATTGGTTATCTTAGGTAGTAAAGGCACTCCGAGGAGTTGTATGAATTGTCGAGCTATGAAACGAAGAGAATTTATTGCCACTGTTTCCGGTGGAATAACAGCACTGAGTGTGGCTCCCTGCTGGGCCGGTATGCTGCATCGATCAGGGCAGAATAATACCGGTTATGTGTATGATGAGCGGTATCTTGATTACAGTAATAATCCGGAATCACCCGGACGGCTTATTGCTATTGAAAACCGTATGAAAGAGACCGGCCTTTCGCAGGAAGTGGCACCACTGTCGCTTATTACGGATCCGCTGCCGTATATACGCAAAGTCCATTCGGAAGATCATATTGCCCTTATTCAGGATATCGGAATAACCGGAACAGTGGCGGAACTGGCCGTGGCCGGTGTTCTGGGTGCGGCGCAGGCCGTATGTGAAGGACAGGTGGTGAATGCATTCTGTGCAATTCGGCCGCCGGGACATCATGCTGTGGACGGCGGCAACGGCGAAGGTTTCTGCTATTACAATAATATTGCAATTGCGGCAAGATATATTCAATCGGAATACTCATTCAATAAAATCCTGATTGTTGACTGGGATTATCATCATGGAAACAGCACACAGGATTGTTTCTATGAAGATCCGAATGTGCTCTACTTTTCAACCCACAACTGGCACGATTATCCGGAAACCGGCGATCCTGCGCTGAAAGGCGCCGGCGCGGGTGCAGGCAGCAATATCAATGTTCATCTGGATCCGGGGACAACTGATGATACTATGAAAAAGGCGTGGGAGGAGAATTTGCTTTCCGCGGTTGATGCATTCAAACCGGAGTTTGTCCTGATTTCAGCAGGCTTTGACGGTATGAAAAACGATAAACTCGGCAAGTTTTTCTTAACCGAAGCCTGTTTTGCCGAATTAACTGAAATAGTTGCAGCCATTGCAAATCAGTACTGCAATGGAAGGCTGGTATCCATGCTTGAGGGAGGATATTCCGGAGAGGACCTTGCAAAAGCGGTGACCGCCCATATCGCCACATTAATCCGTGAAACCTCAAATGTGGACTATATAACCGGTACCACAAAGTCTCGTACCGCATATATTCATGCCGGCACCTTATATCTGTCTTCATCTATTCAGGATATAACCGGCATTATTATATATGATGTTTCCGGGGCTGTTCTGAAAAAGATACCTTCCGGGAAAATACACAAAAATCGGGTACACCTTTCTGAATTGTATCTGAGTTCGGGGAGCTGCTTTATTGAGATACAAACTGCCGGCAGGAGACCTGAAATTCTCACTTTCAGGTGTTTGGAATAAAATTAGGCGATATTTCTGCCGCCCTTCATAAAGTGACAAAAAAATTGACCTGAAGCCGAATATTTAATGGATTTTGTTTCTTTTTAAATTTTACCTGATATATTTTACTACCCGGGTGAAAAGGGAGAAAATCGGAACCTCATTCACCCATGGGGGCATGAAGAAAAAATCGATACCTTCGATGAGAAACTAACAGCCGTCGAAAAGAAAAGAGTTGTTTACCTACGGAAAACTTGTTTTATGGTGAATATGGTGAAGGGAATATTCACCTGTGGGTGTCAACTATGAGATACAAATCCTCGGTTTGGAATACTATTTACGAATGAAACCATAAAACAACACGAAAGCGCTTAGTGTTCGTGGTCGTGAAGTTTTATAAAAAATATTAAAGAAGTTGTGGAATGCGGTGGTGATCCTTTATTAGTTTTGATACAGTTAAAATAAAGAAAAAAGTACGTAACCGTATATCATAATCGATACAGATTCATCTCTACCTGCAAGGAAAGGAGTTAGGTATGAAAAACAGGGCGATCCGAAAAGATGTACGCTGGATTACCTGCATCGCTGCAGTGGTTGTTATGGTGATGTCCTTTGCGCCAATGTCTTCAGCGGTTGATCGTGACGATGGAATGATTCCCATTGTCATGACGCACGACCCACTTTGTTTTGTTAATGGTGAGGTTGATACCGTACGTGTCCAGAGGATGGTGGATTCCACAGTTGTTGAACTGACCGGGATTATCGGTGATATGCCGCTGGCGTATCAGTGTTTGTTCCCCATGGTAGACACCTCCACAAAAATTCTCATCAAGTACAATCCGAACGCACCGCAGACAACAGTCATGCCCATGATGAGGGCCCTTAAAAGAGGTCTCAGCTCCATGCTTGAAGGTAAGTTCCCGGAAGATAATATCACTATAATAGGGGAAGACTATGATTCGCGTGCTTCCGATACCATTACCATTGATTCTCTTGTTAAGTATACCATTAAGGAAGTGTATACCAACTGCGACTACATTATTTCCTGCCCGTCAGCCAGGATTTCTGACTTCGGCAGCGGCCTGGATATGTGTTTTACACTTATGCTGACTTCCATTGAAGGCGTCGGCTCCACCACTATCGAAGATATGTATCCTTTTATTATGGACACCGTGACGCCGGCATTGTCGGTCCTTAACTTTCACCCTACATTCAACGGAGACAGTTCGAAGGTTTGTTTGTATATGCTGGATCTGTTGTCCTATCAGATTCCCGGCAACGATGACAGCCTCGGCGCCGGAAACCGTATTTATGCCACACGGAATATCACAGTATGCGAGTGGAAAGGCATGCGGTTTCTCAGTGATTCCGTTGGCGTTCTTGACTCATTGCATACATACCAGTCGCAGAAAGTCTGTTCGCTTTCTGTTGAACCCATTGACCTCGGTGTCGTAAATGAAGCCCAGATGAATGAGATTCATGTGGATTACGCCACTCCGGTAAAACAGCTTAAGAATGGCAACCTGTCTGTTGACAATATACAGATAAATGCATTTCCCGGGCTTACCCTGTTCACCTATCCCAAGGAAACCGATGCACAGGCGGTGTTTACCGTTTATGATATCCACGGCAGAAAGATCTGGTCAAAAACAACCTCTGAAAGGTACATCGTATGGAATAATAAAAACCTTAACGGTCGGAAAATCTCCTCAGGTGTATATCTGTACCAGTTGCGGTTGGGAGAGAGTGCTGCTTGCGGTAAAGCAACAATCAGGTAGTAGCGGCAGGTACTATTTCTTTTCTGGCAGGAAATATAAAGGGCTCCTTCGGAAAAAGAGGGAGCCACTTTTTTATATTGTAAGAAGGTGCATTTCCTGTAGTGTTTGAAGACGGTTACTGTACATTATTTTGCATTTTAATTAAATATCTTTATATATTAGGTATCTGAGGGGGAACAATAAAGATGTAATGGTCATTTTTCCATTATAGCAGGGGTTTAAACTATAACTATGGGGGTGTTGTAATGAAACGAGTAATAACGACGCTGTGTATTATTGCT
>CAZIYW010000111.1:0-17785 GCA_964543525.1 uncultured Fibrobacterota bacterium
TATGATTACTACGGCGGGAAAAAATATTACTGATACCTGTGAATAATGGAAATGGCTATGATATCAAAGACCTTTTGTAGAAAAAATTGTATTGTTCTTTTTCTGATGATGGTACTATCGCTCTCTGAAAGTAATGCTTCCAACCTGGCCAATCCGGTCACACCCATTCCTGAAGCACGGATTGGTATCGGCGTGTCTTATCATCTGGGCGGATATACCATTACAAATTTTGAGATCCCGGCTCTGATGAACCGCATCCATGCGAGGGTCACCTATTCACCATTTGTCTTTTTCAACATCGGCGCCGATGCCGGCGTCAGTCAAATGGAGGTCGCTCCCGATACTGTTGACACATTGGTATACGAAGTATTTCACGGTAACTACAAATTCTCCTTTGGTGTTCACATCAAGGTATCATCCCCTCTTTTTAAGGATCTCATCGGGGCGGTGGGTATCGCACAGGGTACCCGATTCTCCTCAGAGAATAAAGCTGGGGCCGTCTACAGCGGCTTTGACGGCGCTGCTGCTGCTGGAATCCTGTTCCATATAAAAAATTTCGGCTATATTGCCGGCGGGGCAAAGCTGTATGTAATTAAAGGGAAAAATCGTGCGTTTAACAGTAAAAAAGACAACTTTTATTCAAACGTTAATAACATACGCGGATGGGTCGCCATCGATTATTTCCCCAAAATAAAAGCTGTCTCAAAATATATCCCTTATATCTCCTTTGAAGTTTCCATTGCACCGGATGTTGCTTTTGGCGAGAAAGCACCTATTCAGGAAATAAGCTTTTCTCTCGCGGTCGGTTCTGTTACCAAACGGTTGTATGGAGAAACAAAAGAGATGGAATGGCATCCTTAAGAGGTAACAAATACTGTTAGTCATGAAACAATTATGCAAAAAAAAAAGGAATTGATATAGCTATCAACTCCCTTTTGTATATTTCCCGGTTTAGAATACTACATAAATAAATCTTTAATTTTAGACCAGTTTGTCCACTTGGAAATGTTTTCCGTCTTACCGCGTGGATTTACCTTTTTCCTGGTTTGTACATTCTCAACTGATTTTTGACTGGTCTTTATATCCGATTTTGTATCTGTTTTTGTATTACCTGCATAGACAGTAAATATACTACACAAACACATCAGTATAATCAGCTTTTTCATATTTTCCTTAATCCTTTTTTAAGCTAAAAAGGATGTACTATATCTAAATATACCACAAAATATAAAAAAAAACAAAAAAAATCACCAACTTTTTATATTGAGTCAGTGCATTATCGAATGGCATTAAGCTACATTACCCTAACTGTTCCAGCAAAGCATCACGTATTTCGGTAAATAGTAATGGCTTATGGATAACGCCATGAATCCCTTCCACAGATAAAATATGCTCCTCAAGCTGTCCCTTCCAACTGGTTATAATAAAAAATTTTGTAGAAGGACTGTTTGACTTTACCCAGCGGGCAATACCTCGGGCGCCAATATTTTTTACACACAAAGCGGCAAAAACAATATTGAAATATGTCGTCGATAGTTCAGATATACCTTTTTCTGTGTTTTCAGCTTCCTTTACTGTGCAACCGAGCCGGTTCAGCGCTTTTCTAAAAGTTGCCCGCACATCAAAATTATCATCAATAATCAATGCATTAAAATATGATTCCATATTGGGTAAAATATATGCGATTAGTATGCCATTTGCTTTTTCATTTATTTATCTTATTTAATATCATAGACTTAATAAGATTTTAGTTATAATTATTGCATTATTATAATTATTTAAAATTTTAAATTTTAACCGTATACTGTAAAAATTGCCCGAAAACGGCAATTATTGTCTTCAATAAATTATGCTTTCCTTTAAGTATTCTTTGCGACATATTTCTTTCAAAATTATATTCTTAATTATATAATTATTTAGAATACAGTAAGAATGTTTTTATTTGCGAGTTGTATTAACGCTCTTTAAATTTCTCGGGACACGAAATTATGAGTTTTAATTATGTATTGTTTATATTAGTAGGGTTGGGAGTCTTAGCTGCAGTCTCAGTTTTTTTAGGTGTACTTAACTGGTTCCAGCTTATGACAACTTCCTCTGCCATTAATAGGCTCCAGACAGAAATCGATAAAAAGTATCAGGAGAAGGATTCCCGAAAGAAAGACGCACCTCACCCGAATACGGAAGAATTTTATGGAATCGTTCCGTCTTCTGAAAGACATTCTGTATTACCATCCCCGGCACCAGCAAGCGCTCAGCAGGAGCCCCAAATCGAAATAGTGAGAAATGTTCGTGGAGGATATGCAGTGACTGAACAGGCCGGTCTTACCAAAGAAACTTTTCCTACACCACATAAGGAAAATCCGCCTTTGAAAGAGACAGGTGAAAATGTGTACAGGCAACCACAACCAGTGCCTGAATCTTCCGTATCGTATCGCCAGCTGCCATTGTCCTATCCCCCTGATAATGCCCCGAGCGACGTACTGGAGGTTGTTGACGAGTCAAGCGAGAATATTTCAACTCGGCAACAGGGAACTGACAGTTTCATTATACCGCTTTATTCAAAAGCCAGTCAGGATGCGGATTTCTCCAGTCTATGGAAAAAACTTACCCAGGTTCTTGAAAGGTCACCCGATGCAGATATACAAGTTGATTTTAAAAATATTCTATTCTTATATGAAAAAGAGATAGAATACCTTTGTAAAATCTACGAAACTGTAACACTGAGAAAGGGCCGACTTTCCTTTATACATTGCAGTCCGGAGCTTATTTCGATACTTAATAAAGAGCCTCGGTTGAAAAATATTATTCTGAAAGAAACATAGTACCCCATGCTTGTTTTAGGTCTCGAAACTTCCTGTGACGAAACGTCCGTAGCTGTGATTAACAATGGAAAAATAATCGCCAATAAAATTTACACACAGGAAGTTCACTCTCAGTATGGCGGAGTTGTACCGGAGATTGCCTCCCGGGCACATATCAGGAAAATCGACCGTCTCTGCGCGGCGGTGCTCACTGAATACAATTTTACCTGTAGGGATCTGGACTTATGCGCGGTTACTGACAGCCCCGGTCTTGCCGGTGCACTGCTGGTTGGAATCAGCTTCGCTCTCGGACTTCATTGCAGTACTAAAATTCCCCTTATCGGTGTCAATCATCTTGAGGGCCATATTGCTTCAGTCATGCTTGAACACCCACAACTATCATTTCCTTTTCTGGCACTTGTTGTCTCCGGAGGACATACGGCAATATACCAGGTTGAAGACTTCGGTATGTATAGGTGCCTCGGAAAAACCATTGATGACGCCGCAGGTGAAGCGTTTGACAAAATCGGCAAACTGCTTGGTTTACCGTACCCTGCAGGAAGAGATATTGAAAATCTGGCGCTGCTGCATACGACCAAAGAAACGATTGACTTTCCCGTGGCCAGATTATCGACAAAAGGATTCGATTTCAGTTTCAGTGGCTTGAAAACAGCTGTAAAATATTTTCTTGCAGACCACGATTCACAATTTATCGAACAAAACAAACCTCTTATATGCTTCTCTTTTCAGAGAGCTGCAGTAGATTCCCTGGTAAAAAACATTTGTGCCGCATCCGAACAGACGGGTATCAGAAGAATAGCACTCGTCGGTGGTGTTGCGTGCAATAGAAGCTTACGCCGGACACTGAAGTCCATCTTTGGCGATACGGTATTTTTTCCTTCGCCATCGTTATGTACCGATAATGCAGCGATGATTGCCAAAGCCGGATATGAAAATTTCTCCCGGGGGAAACAGCGTTTCCCCGTAATGAGCCCCTCGGGCTCCCTATAACACAAAAAAAAGGTGCTATTATGGAATTGTACATTATCAGCGGTCTTACCATTATTATTTTTACTTTTCTTACCAGTTTATGCGTGCAATTAATCCGCATAGAAAAATCAATTACTAATTTGTCGTTTATCGTTGAAAATAAAGTAAAGCGTTTACTGCACCCTGAGAAGTAACACAAGCGAAAGTTTTAAACAGGGAAACCGCCGCCTATACTGTTACGGGGAGATTTACCTCTTTTTATTCAGTATTGATGGACTGAACCGCAGGAATACCGATAATAGGACAGGTTTCTTATATAGCCTTATATAATTGAATAGCTTTTTAAGTAACAATATAGAACCTCAAAGGTAACTTTCACAATACTGATAATTGGTATTGCAATAAGCATTCCCAATACACCAGCAAGTTGCCCACCGATGGTAACACCGATGATAACAACAAGCGGATGCAGATTGACACTTTTACCCACCGCGATTGGGTACACAAAAGTACCTTCAATAAACTGGACAGTTACGAAGACAATAATAATTTTAAGCACCGGCCAGAGTGCCAGACCACCGGAGCTCATAATAATAACAAGAAGGGCCGGAATAAAACCGATAATCGGCCCCAGATAGGGAATAAGGTTACCTAATCCGGCTATCATACCGATTACCAGGAAATAGGGTAACCCGATAATTGCCAATCCTATGGAGGTCATAACCCCGACAGCAGCCGCATCAATCAACTGGCCCCGAATAAAATATTTCAGCGCAGAGGTCACCTTATGTACCAGTAATACCGACATTTCGAAATAGCTGTTGGGAATCAGTTGTAAAAGGAATTTCTGAATTAAATGGCCGTCGGCAAGGAGAAAAAATGTAACAATAGGTACAATTACCACCAAAGAAAGAATGGCAAAAAAACTTGACAGATTTGCTATTACCGCATCAACATTAATGCCTTTATTGCCGGGCATACGCTCCTTAATTACTGTTAGTAAATCAGGTATTGGTACATCTTTAAACTTTTCATCCAGCGTTTTCTGGAGCCCGATAATTCCCTCTTTAATCGTGGTTTTATACTGTGGTAAATCCTGCGCGAATGTTTGCGCCTCTGTAATTATCTTCGGAACAATAAACACTACTGCACCGACAGCGACAAGAATAATCACGGCATAAATTCCCAATAGTATGTTTATTCTCTTAAAACCTTTTGTCTCGAGCACATTTACCAGTGGGTCTAATATTAGTGTCAATAAAACAGATGCGATAAGCGGGGCAAAAAGAAGCTTAAAAAAATACAGTATCGCCAGTAATACACCAACGACGAGCCCATAGTAGCCAAATTTGACAACAAGATGGGAAGGTTTTTTAGTGCTACCCGTCACGGTCTACTCCATGCTTATCCAATTTCTTTTCCAGCACCTCAAGATTTTCATTTGCCTTTATCAGTCTTTTACATACGAGCCTGGCTATATTTGTAATAATCTGGGCGGCAACCCGCGTATTGCGATCTTTAATATTTTCAAGATCCGGCTTACAAAACGCCAGTAACACAGTATCCTTTCGGACTACTGCCGTGGCACTGCGGGGCATCTCGTCTATCAGGGCAAGTTCCCCAAAAAAATTACGTTCGGTAATAACCGCAAGCTCCACTTCCCTATCTTCACCAATCCGCTTCGTGATTACAACTTCACCTTCTTTTACAATATACATGCCCGCGCCCGGCATGTCTTCTCCAAATACTTTTTCTCCCGCTTTATACCTCCGCTGGTGTAGAATGCGTTCAATAGTTACCAGATCTTTTTGCGAAAGACCTTCAAAGGCCGGCAACGATTTCATTAACTCAATAACCGCCCGCTTTTCTTTCGGTGGTCCGAATATATATGTCCAGACAGGATTATCCACACCGCCTCCAATGATTATCGACCTGAACAGTATAAACACCCTATTGTCAACTATCATGATATACCGATTCTTCAGTATATCGTGTCTTTAATTATCCAATCAGATAAAGTAAAATGCAATATTTAATGTTATTAAATACAATGAAAAACCAACCGTTCTATGAGAATAGAATGACAGAGGTATACCAGGAAACGACCGGATATGATTGTAGGGAATAAAACAGAATATATTCCTGACTTAAATATCGCCAAACATGGCTTCCACATAGGTTTGGGGATCAAAATCCTGCAGATCGGAAAGTCCTTCACCAACGCCGATTTTCCTTATCGGAATACCGAATTTCTTAGTTAAAGCCACTGCAATACCTCCCTTTGCAGTACCATCCAGTTTCGTAATAATAAGTCCGGTAATGCCAAGAATATCATTAAATACTTCAGCCTGTTTGATGGCGTTCTGACCGGTTGTTGCATCAACCACCAAAAGCACTTCATTCGGCGTATGGGGCGTATTTCTTTTTAATACCCGTACAATTTTTTCCAGTTCGTTCATAAGATTAACTTTATTATGCAGTCTTCCGGCAGTATCAAGGAATAAAACATCAACATCACGCGCTTTCGCCGCCTCTAAGGCGTCATAGGCAACTGACGCAGGATCCGCACCTTCCTGTTGCGATATAAAATCCGCACCGGCGCGCTCTGCCCAGATTTTCAACTGCTCAATAGCGCCGGCACGAAAGGTATCGACGGCGCCAAACATAACCTTTTGACCGTTACTGCGACATTCATGGGCCATCTTCCCAATGGTTGTGGTCTTCCCGACCCCGTTAACGCCGACAACGAGTATCACCCACGGCTTTGGCGGAAACTCATCCGGATCCTTTTTTACCTGCAGACCGTCAATAAGAATCTGCTTGAGATGCGTATAAGCTTCGCTTAAGCTGGAAACATTGTGCTCACGAATCTCCTCCTTGAGTCTCCCGATAATGTCAAGCGAAATATCAATACCGATATCTGCGGACACCAGAGCGTCCTCAAGAACTTCGTAAAAGGACTCGTCAAACACATGATTACCACCGACAATGGCATTGAACTGTGAACGCGTTTTTGAGAGACCTTCTTTCAGCCTGGTGAGCAGACCCATTACTTTTACCCCTTTATAAATCCCCATTTGATACAAGGGATGCGTGTGTAAATCCGTACCGAAAATTAATTACACTCTTTATCATTGACCGGATACCTTTCGGGCGATTAAAAATAATACTTCCCCATTCATGAAAAAAACTCAAATAATGATTCTATCTGTTTTTCGTTTTCAAGAGCATCAGTAGCAATTACCTTTAATCGCTCCGGAGACAAACCGATAACCTGCATCGCTTCCCCATTTATTTTTGGCGTCGCTTCTTCAGGGACAGTCGTTAATCCGACAATATGCACCATAATATCGGCAATATGCACCATAGATACAATCTTTATAAATTTATCAGAGTACAAGGGGGTATGGTGAAGGTTTATTGCATGAATAAGCATTTCAGGAAAATTCCACTGTGTTGCAACCAGCGCGCCAATTCTCATATGGCAAAGCTCGGGTTTTTCATTGGTATATACCGGCGTTCCATGCTTGAGAGCTTTACTATATATTCTTCGTATTTGATCCGCGTAATAGACCCCAAGAACAAGTTTTCCCAAATCGTGTAAAATGCCGGCGCAGAATACTTCACTTGCTTCCATGGTATCGTATCGCTTGAGGTGCCGTGCCATAGATTCGCATACGAGTGCAACTGTTATGGAATGTTTCCAGAACCGTATCGCATCAAACGGCAGTGAATAGCCCTGGTTAAAGTGTGAAAGGGTTGACACCGCAAGAACAAGTGAATGAATACGACGGTTGCCGAGTATTACCACGGCATTCTGCAGTGAAGAAACAGTACGGGGTATCCCGATATAGGCCGAGTTGGCAAGGCGAAGTACCTTTCCGGCAATAGCCGGATCCATTTTAAGGACGGAAACGATTTCATCCGCCGACGCATTCGGTTTTGCAATGACTGCACCGATTTTCTGCACAACCGGAGAAAGGCTTGGTAAAGAAGTAATCTTCTTCAATAGCATTTCTGTATCATTCTGCATAATGAATCATGGTAAGGAATTCAATCGATTTGTCAACATTTTGTTTTAGCTCTTTACTGCATTCGAGATAATCATTTTGCTTAATAGGCAGGACGAAAAAAGTTTCATCCCATAAGGGATTAATTACCTCGCCCTGCCATATATCAGCGCCAACCCGGTGCGCCATAATATCGGCACAATGCACGGTCACAACAAGCTCGCGGGCCTGTTCCGCGGCTTCCGGAGTATGGTGATACACCAATGCCTGTTCAAGATCGATCGGAAGAGCCCATTTATCCGACAAGATGCGGCCTATCTCCGCATGGGTAACGCCCATAACCTTTTTCTCAATCTCAACAAGCGGCTTTTTACAGGACATTGCATAGCTGCATGCCCGCGTAAACATATCTGAGACATACTGCTCAAAAATAAGCTTTCCGATATCATGCAATATACCCGCACAGAACGCTCCCTCAGGATCAAGAGCCAAGGGCTGCGTGACTCTGTGTGCCAGGAGTTTGGCGCCGAGCGCACATAATATCGAATGACGCCAGAACTTCTGACGATCAAACCGCGGGACTTTTTCCTTCCCCGGAAAAGCTTTCATAATAGAGGCGCTGAGTACAATCGAGCGGATAGTATTGAAACCCAGAATGACGACGGCGCTTGAAACTGATGAAACGCTTCTCGGCATACCATAAAAGGCACTGTTCGCCATCCGCAATACCGTGCTGGTCAGCGCCGGATCCTTTTCAATAAGATTGGCGGCGTCATCGGCGGAAGAGTAAGGTGAATTAACCACCTCCATTAAACGGGTAGCAACTGACGGTAATGAGGGCAATTGTCGCAGATTTTCAATAATCCGCTGGTACTGTTCACTACCCGCAGTGGAATGTTCCATAGTTATTGCTCCTCACACAAGGCTCCGATACAATAGTTCCTGTCTGCGCTGTACGATGTTATTCTGACCGGTAACCAGGTATTTCGATTTCGGCGCAGCGCCGGCACCTCTACACGAATATAATTCGAGGTAATACCGTGAATCGGCTTTTCCCTTTCTATGATAATAGTATGAATGACAGAATGCAACTGTTTTTGAATAAATCGTGTTCGTTGCGAATCAAGCAGAGAACGAAATGTACTACTTCGTTCGATTTTATCTTTCTCGGAAATATGATTCTGCATTGTCGCCGCGACAGTACCCGGCCGTTTTGAATACCGGAACACATGACCGTAATTGAAACCAATTTTTTCTGCCATTGCCAAAGTGGTTTCAAACATCGATTTCGTTTCACCCGGAAAACCAACGATAAAATCACCGCCGATTCCAGCATAGGGAGACCTGCTTCTGAACGAAAGTATGCGCTCAATAAATGTATCATATTCGGTATAGACTCTGTTCATACCGGCAAGAACCTCGGGGCATAAACTCTGAACACTTACGTGGATATGATCGCACAATCGCGACTCCTCCGTAATCCGCGTAAGTAACTCATCAGTGCAATCCCTCGGATCCAGCGAGCTGAGACGTATTCTGAAATCGCCGGGCAGAGCAAGTACCTCATCAATCAACTGGACTAGACGATATCCGTTATTATCTTCATACTGCCCGATATGCGTTCCGGTAAACACTATCTCCTTATAACCGACATCAGCCACACGTCTGCACAGGGTTAAAATGTCATTCCTGCCGACCGAACGGGAAGGTCCCCGCAACAAAGGCACGATGCAATAACTGCAACGATAATCGCAACCTTCCTGAATTTTTACCGGATAACGGGTCCGCCATTCTTCAGGAGGTTCCGTGGGATGGACAGGCGCCGCAGCGGCCGGAACAGTTTTATCGTTTATCGGGGAATAAAAAAGGCCATCCTTTTCGTTTTTTATTATTTGAGGTATATCCTTTTTTCGTGTGTTCCCGACGACCCAGGTGACCCCGGGTATTTCCAGCAGTTCTTCCGGAATCTGCTGCGCCATACAGCCGGTTACCAGCACTCTGGCGCCAGGGTATTTGCGGGTTACCGACTTTATCAGCCGTTTCGTTTTCGACTCGGTCCCGGCCGTTACCGAGCAGGTATTAATAATAATAATATCTGCAATGGTGTTATGCTGTACTATATGGTAGCCATCTTCACGCAGCGCTGCGCTGAGTGAAGTAACTTCTTCCTGGTTTGTACGGCAGCCGATTGCAGTCAGGGCAACAGTTCCAGTTTTATTCATTATCTATCTTTGAAAAAAAAGTTACAACAGTGATATGAAAACTTCTTCTGCACTAAAATATATCAGCTATGCAGTATCTGTTCACTGTTAAAGACTTCAAATACGTTCGTTAATAAGCCAGGTGTTTGGCTGTGCCGGTAGATCCTTTACGCTTCAGACGAGTTATAGACTGCGGATAAAAACCGGCTCAGGGATACATTACCCGTCTTATCGAAGAGATGAGTTACTATTTAAAAATGGAACGGGTTATAATACGGTTACAAACTATCATTCCCAATCAGCAATGGCCTCTTCAACAGACTCATAAAGAGGAATAATCTGGTCAATATTCAGGGTAGTAAAAAGATCCTTTACAATATAGTTGGTGTTACAGAAACGCAGACTGCCTCCCGTCTCTTTCAGGAGCTTATGCATGCTGAGAACAACGCTCACACTCAGACTGTCAAAAAACGTAAGTTCTTCAAAATCAAGCAGCATTTTTCTGTGCTCTGCGATTGCAAGAAGAAACTGCTGTTTGAAAAACTGTGAACCCACCGGATGGTTCATTACGCCGCTCATATGGAATATACACACATCATCCTTTACTTCTTTTTGAATATCCAGCTTTATATTTACCGAAGCTTCAAAGAGATCGATACTCGCTTCAGAAACCCCTTCCTCCGTTTCAATATTAAAAAGCAGATCGAGACCGACGTCGGTAAACAATTCTGATATTTCTGCACTGAGATTCCGTATTGTCAAAGTTGCATCCCGCGCTTTGAGATTTTTATCAACAGTAACCAGCATACCGATAGTACTGCTGTCGATAAAAAAGGTATCCTTGAAATCAACAACAAGTTGAGACGATGCATCCAACTCTCCTTCAGTCAACAATGCATGCAACCTCTTTACCACATCGCCTTCGCTCCGCTGAGGAAGAGTAATAGTGGTAATATCGCCCACTCTTTCAATGTTCATGTATCCTCCCTATCGTAAAAATCTTCGTGACAGCTCATCAAGCGAAATTCTTACCAGTGTCGGCCGTCCATGCGGACAAATATACGGACTTTTTGTTGCAAAAAGACTATTGATGAGAATATTCATTTCCTCCTGCTTCAGCTCCTTGCCAAACTTTATAGCAGCGCCACAGGCAAATGAAGCGGCGAATCGCTTCTCCGGTTCGGAAAGAAGCTTTTTATCCTTTTCTTCCATCAAATTATGCACAATCTCACGAACAGCCTCTTCAACGCCGGATGATTTCATAAAACCGGTTGCCGGCATTGCTGAGACAGCTACCGTTTGTCCACCGAAATCCTGGACATCAAATCCGAGAACATTAAAATAATCACGGGAAGCCAGCACAACTTCTTTCTCCATGGCGGACATAGTAAAGGTAACCGGAAACAAAAGACGTTGTGACTCGCCTTTACCCCGGGTGATATCTTCAAGCGCCTCTTCATAGAGAATACGCTCATGTGCGGCATGCTGATCAATAATTACCACACCGTTTTTTATAGGCGCAAGAATATACATCCGGTGAATCTG
Organism: uncultured Fibrobacterota bacterium; assembly: GCA_964543525.1. Classification (GTDB taxonomy): domain Bacteria; phylum Fibrobacterota; class Chitinivibrionia; order Chitinivibrionales; family JANQEN01; genus CBDVBE01. Next base: position 11,548 of record CAZIYW010000111.1, read on the forward strand.
ATAGCAGGGTATCAGATTCCATGGTGTTTCAGTTAATTCTACATTTCTCCCTTCGCCATGTGCAATTTCTTTTTCAATTATTCCTTTATCATTGAAAAGTGATATGAACGAAAGGGCGGTTTGCTGAGAGCCGTCCCGCTCCTTATTTTCAATATTCCGGGTAAGCACTTCTGTACGGTCATCCTGTCTAACGCCATCCTTTCGGGAAGCAAATGTTTTCATAGTTTCGTACTTTTCCGATTTACCTTCATGGATACCTGCACCGGAGAATTTCCGGGTATCCTGTATTGCGGAAGATACCGGGGGTTTTCGCTCGATTGCATTTTCAATATTCAACGATTCGGTAATGGCTGAATGAACTGTCCTGAAAATAAAACTGAATAGAAATTTTTCATCGTCAAACTTAATTTTCTGTTTTGTCGGATGAATGTTAACATCAATTCTGTTTGGGGCAATCTCGAGGAAACAGAACCACGATGGCCTGAGTTGCGAAGAAATAAATCGTGAGAAAGCCTCGCGTATTGCATAGGTAACGGAGTCATTATCCACCCGCCGTAGATTTACATAGAGATTCTGAAATCGGGGACGCGCAGAGGCGTCCTGAGGATCCGAAATAAATATATCAACCGACATATCAGGCGCCTCACCGGAGCAGTGAATGAGTTTTTTCGCAAATTCTGCGCCGGCAAGCTGTGCGATACGCATATGAGGATTGGCTGTCTGTGGCAAATCAAAACTTCGTTTCCCTTCATTGGTGCAGGTGAAATGAATCTCAGGCAAAGAGATTACCAGCTGCTCCAGAAGACGCATAACAGCCATACGCTCGGCTTTTCTGCTCTTCATGAATTTTTTCCGGGCAGGCACATTATAAAAAAGATCGCGACAAAGAACTGTCGTGCCTTTTTTATGTGGCGAAGGAATGATATCCGAAATATCATCTCCTTCAGCAGTAATGGTATGTCCCAAACCATCCTCTGAATTACTGCTTGTCAATTTCATCCTGCTTACCGCCGCAATACTGGCAAGCGCCTCACCGCGAAATCCCATGGTTGAAATTGAAAAGAGGTCGTCGGCGGTAGTAATCTTGCTCGTTGCATGTCTTTGAAGACACTTCGCCATATCTCCAGGCCCCATGCCAGCGCCGTTATCAGTGACCTGAATGGTTGAAAAGCCGGCATCTTCAATGACAATGTCGATATGGGAGGCGCCTGCATCAATCGCATTCTCCACTAACTCCTTCACCACTGACGCGGGGCGTTCAATCACCTCCCCCGCCGCTATCTTCTGTATGACAGATTCTTCAAGCAGGTGTATTTTCGAGGTGTTATTCGCTGCCATAATTAGCCGGGATATTGAAAAAACGAGAGGAATTAAAATGCGGAAGGGGGGATTTGAACCCCCACAACCTTGCGATCACTAGGTCCTGAACCTAGCGCGTCTACCAGTTCCGCCACTTCCGCCTTAATTTTCAAGAGCCTATAAAATATATGGTAGTCATTAAAATCCCAAAATACAAATTCTAATTTTATTAAGAAGCCGATACAATAAGCAGTCAATCCGACCTCTCTTTAGTCACCCCCTTCGGGCAGGATCCTCACCGCTCCCTTGTCCGCAGAGGAAGCGAATAAGGCATATGCTTTTAAGGCCTCCGATACGGTCCGATAGCGTACCGGCTTAAATGCATCTTTACCCTTTGCCAACTCCGTCTTTCGTCTCTTTTCTATCTCTTCCGGAGTAATAGCAACATTAATGCTTCTTTCAGGTATGTTTATCTCTATGCTGTCTCCATTCTGAAGAAGGGCAATTGTTCCGCCGGCGGCAGCCTCAGGAGAAATATGACCGACAGACAATCCTGACGTGCCGCCTGAAAAGCGTCCATCGGTAATAAGTGCACACCGGGTCCCCAGATGTCTGGATTTAATATAGGAGGTCGGATACAACATCTCCTGCATACCCGGCCCTCCACGAGGACCTTCGTAGCGAATGACCACAACGTCACCGGGAACTATTTCACCGCCAAGGATGGCGTCACAGGCCTGCTCCTGTGAATCATATACTTTTGCGGTACCGTTGAACCTTAAAACTGAAGGATCTACCCCCGCTGTTTTTACAATGCACCCATCCTCGGCAAGATTACCGAATAATACGGCAAGACCTCCGTCAGAGCTGTAACAGTGTTCGACATCACGAATACACCCGTTGACTCTGTCGGTATCAAGCTCTGCATAGACAGCCTCCTGGGAGCCAAGAACAAGATTTCTTTCTTCCGCTGAGGCCGGTGCAGCCTTTGCATTCTCCAGAGCCTCCGGAATAGCCGAAGGACGCATGATATCATACTTTTCAAGTGTTTCATTCAGAGAACCGGCATCTATCCTTTTAACAGAGGTATCAAGAAGTCCGGCGCGGTCAAGCTCTCCCATGATACCGATTATACCTCCGGCCCTATTCACATCCTCCATATGGTAAAATGAGCTGGGCGCTACTTTACAGAGATTAGGTACTTTACGTGAGAGAATGTCAATATCCTGCATGGAAAAATCGACTTCCGCCGCCTGTGCGATTGCCAGCAGATGCAGCACTGTATTGGTGGAACCACCCATGGCAATATCCAATGTCATAGCATTGAGAAAAGCTGATCTCGTAGCTATTGCGCGCGGTAACACCGATTCATCCTCACGGTCATACCAGGCCTGTGTCATGGAAACAACAGTATCCGCAGCCTTTTCAAACAATTTCATTCGCTGCCGGTGCGTAGCAACAATAGTACCGTTGCCCGGAAAAGCCAGGCCCAGAGCCTCTGTCAAGCTGTTCATGGAATTGGCGGTAAACAGTCCCGAGCATGAGCCGCAACCGGGACAGGCAATGCGTTCTATCCGGGCAATCTCGTCATCTGAAACTGATTCATCGCCCGCCAAAACCATTGCATCTACAAGGTCCATTCGTTTATCACCATGTACCCCCGCCTCCATAGGGCCTCCCGAAACAAATACCGTAGGAATGTTCAATCGCATTGCGGCAATAAGCATTCCCGGAGTAATTTTATCACAGTTGGATATACAAACCAGAGCATCGACCTTGTGCGCATTGCACATATATTCCACGGAATCAGCAATCAATTCCCGGGACGGCAGGGAATAAAGCATACCGTCGTGTCCCATGGCAATACCGTCATCTATGGCAATGGTATTAAACTCTGCGGCAAAATAACCCTGTTCCTCAATAAGACTCTTTACATGCTGGCCAATTTCATGAAGATGGACATGACCCGGTACAAACTGAGTAAATGAATTGGCAATACCGATAATCGGTTTTCCGAAGTGCTCTTCACGCATGCCGTTTGCCCGCCATAAGCTTCTGGCTCCCGCCATACGGCGTCCCTCAGTTGTCTGTTTACTTCGTAATGGGATTGACATTGAAACTGCTCCTCATAATAAATGGTTGATTAAATCCAAGACAGTATAATTATTTTTCGGATGACCCTTTTTTTAAAATACTTTAGATTGTCAGCCAAGTAAAAATTATTCATTACCATTTACCAGATTCAGGTATCATTTCTGCCTATTTCAGCATGACTGACTAAAAATTGTGTCAAGAATAAAATTAATTTAGAAACGATTGAAATTAGTCAGAAATAAGTGTAAGATAATTTTATCCTGAATGTTTCGATACAGACCCGGAATATGTACCGGTGGAGTTGAAAGCGGTACCATATGAAAGTGTTGCTTGTCGATGATTCTAGCACCATGCGAAAAATTCAGACAACACAGTTAAAACAACTTGGCATACACAATATTTTAGAGGCGGAAAACGGTGAGGATGTACTTACCGTTTTGAAGGATAACATGCCGGTTGATGCTATCCTGCTGGACCGGAATATGCCGGTAATGGATGGATTAACTTTTCTTCAAAAAGTACGTACAGACACTCAGTATAAAAATGTAAAGATATTTATGTGTACTTCCGAGTCGGAAAAAAGTAAAGTAATCGAAGCGCCGAAGGCTGGCGCCAATAACTATATAATCAAAATCTTTACTTCGGATGTCTTAAAGCAGAAGTTGGGAATATAACCGCTTGTATTGTACTGCTTTCGGATAAACGACGTGGTCTTCAGGAAAAAGAGACTCTAAAATCGGAGGAGACGGGGGGTATTCTTATCCTTGAAAATGTTCTTTAACGTCATCAAAGGTTTCAAGGATAGGAATTATCTGATTTACACCGGCAATCTTTAAAAAATCCCCTATTTCTTTCCTACAGTTATAAAAGGTGAGCAACCCTTCCTGTAATTTCAGTTGATTAGAAAAATTCGTTAACACACTTACCCCATATGAATCGATGAAAGTTACATCCGCCATATTTATGGTAACATGCACAAAGGATTTTTCTTTAAGAGATTCAAAAAATTTTCTCAGTTGAACCATCTGCTGTACGTCTATCCTGCCAACCGGGGTTATAACTAAAATATCGTCTGCTTCTTTTTCATTGATAGTCAAGTTATTCATATACTCACCTTTTTATTTTCTGCAGCATAGAAATAATTTCATTAAAGGCATATTACCTGTACTATGTAATAAAACATAGTATTCAGGAAATCAAAAATTAAATATAGTTCAGTATAACGCGATATAAAAACTAATTTTTATTGTAACCATAAGCCTCAGCATGTTCCGTCATGAGCGCCAATCACTTTTCGCAGAACGGCAATTACGGGGTAAAACCCTGGTACGGAACCTTGCGACCGCAAGTGCTGAAGCGATTCTGTCTGATAACGAACTCAACCTTTTCTCCTACTGTAAAGATATTATTGAAAATGAAGAGGATGCACGCTATGTGATTATACTTAATACCAAAGGCAAAATAATAGCCCATAACAACCCTGAATACGTCGGCAAAACCTGTGATGATGCACTGTGTGATACAATCCGGGCCACGGAACACATACTTATTATTCCAACTACCTATAATGGTGAAAACCTGTATAACTACTCAATGCCGATGATAATACTTGAAAAAAGGATCGGCAGTGTCCGTGTCCTTATGTCCAATGAATCAATCCTCAGAAAAATGGAAAAGCTGCAAAAGGATATTCTCACGTTATCACTGGTGTCTATAGCCGTTGGACTGCTGCTGACCTTCCTTCTGGTCCATTTTCTGTTTAAACCTATTGGTAAATTATCCGAAGGTGCTTCCATTATCGGGTCCGGTAATTTTCTACACCGCATACCGGTGCGAAATCGCAATGAAATCGAGGAGCTCGCACAGGCATTTAATTCAATGGGAGACTCACTGCAAAAGCGTAAAAGTCAGATCGCATCATTGAATGAAACATCACGAGCTCTGAACACAACACTGGAACGGGATATGCTTCTGAACAGAGCTCTTGACGCAATTCAAGAAATCATTACTCCACGACAATGTCTGCTATGCCTGTTTGATGACACTATGCTGGTGGTGAAAAAGCAATACGGTCTTGACACAACAGACACTCTTTCGGAAAAGCCGTTTCCCTTGCCGGATGATATAAACACATCACTGTTTTCCGGAGGTAAGGCGGCTATGTATCCCTACGCCCCTCTCGCGGTCGCATTTGAAGGCCTTTCAGAACCGGGCAGCAATGCGAATGAATCGATTCTCATTGCACCGCTGGTGTACGAAGATAAAAAGAAAGGTGCATTTATTCTCATTGGTAAAACGCAGGGTGATCACTTCAGTGAAACGGATCGTGAATTCTCCGAAATTCTCGCCGCAGCAACAACAATCTCTCTTCTTAACATTGAGCTGCTGGAAGAAACTGCAGAGAAGACACGTATGGAGGCAGAACTGAAGACTGCGGAAACAGTGCGGCAGACTCTTTTCCCAAAGAAACAGGTTGCCATGGAGGGAATCGAAGTCTACGGGTATTTCAAATCAGCCAGTGAAACCGGCGGTGACTGGTACGGATATACTGAAGACAGTCTCAATAAAACCGTATCCATCTATATCGGCGATGTTACCGGTCACGGTGTTCCTGCAGCACTGGTAACCGCTACGGCGAACAGTTTTATTAAAACAGTCGGTATTCTTCAGGAACGGTATGCTTCTCTGGCGGGAAAGATGCTATCTGCAGACACTACAGCTCTCCCGGCGCCTTCCAATCCATCGTATCTGCTGTCGCTTCTGAATAATATCATTTATAAGAGTACGGATCGTCAGCTGGTAATGACCTTTTTCGCAACAACAATAGATTTGAATACTAATAGAA
>CAZIYW010000112.1:0-17364 GCA_964543525.1 uncultured Fibrobacterota bacterium
ATCAATCAAGTGACAGGGAAGTAGTTTTTAATTTGTGTTCCATTTTACACATAATCAATTGATATCAATAAATTTATAATACATATCTAAGGTAAATTGACACCACTGTGATGATATATTGTAACTATAACCTTTATAATGACTTAATTGATAATTAATCACATCGGTAAAACGATTTTTTCTACCTTATGCAATTAAGCAATTAAAAAATCTCATGTATAATAAAATAACTATTTTTGCTATTGATAGATTTATAAAAATGATATTGATTATCATTTTTACTACAATGTGCAATATCTTAAATTGACTCTGGCAAAATAAATAGTGTGCCGGGTCATATTGATGTGTGTTAAATATTATGTAAACTAGCATTAAGTCATTGTTTTTAATAAATTAAAACACTTTTTTATATCATTTAATAAAAATACGTTATAATTGTTAAATTATAACTTATTGATTTGGTAGAAATTATGTCTGTAAACAGTTATATCCTGTTAAAATACTATAGTCTCCGGTAAGCCAGTAATGTTATATATAACAAAGAAGAAAACTGGTGAGTAATAATTTGCTTTTAATTAATTGTTTTTTTTGTTATTCGAGAGATAAATTTTCGAATAATTTCATCTGAGAAGTAATAAATGTGTATCAGGGAATGAATGATGTATTGTGCTTAAAATATTTTAAAAATATTAACATTTTTAGTTGTAAAATTATATGAATAACTATTTAAAAGTATTACAGTTTATATATAACACATGAAAAAAGCGGATTGGTAAATGGGATTATAAATGAATTATAATCAATATTTCAATCGATTGAAATGTATGTAAAAAATTGATATTATTGGAAGTAATTTATAGTTGTCGCATAATATATATTATGTAAACTAATGTGTTTTTTAAATTACACCAATTCTTTTGGAACTATTTTCCCTTTTATTTAGTTGCCACCTCAATTATATCCTTTTCTATTCTGCTTAAAATTTTTTTATCTTTTTAAACTATTTCTATTTAAAAATCTTCTTTTATTTTTCTTAAATTCTATTATTAATAGGAGAGGAAAAAGTAGTAACTACTGAAGATGTTCTGAACAAAAAGTTTTAATAATCTAAACAGGAGAGTGCCGCTCCCCTGCCAATGACAGGTATAACTTTTTTATGCTTTTCTCTGCGTATATCTGATTACTTTTTTGACCAGCCGATAACCTTATCATTTTTCAGTAATACGGCAGTATATTTTCCGGAATGCGTATTGTATAACCAAATCTCGTGGTTGCCAATGCCAATGGTAAATGCATCGTTTTTCTGAATCGGGGTATCCCAGGATGCGAGAAGTTGTTCTGCGGTCATATCAAGACAAATTCTACCAAACCGGACACTGCGGATTATCCGTCGCGGCCAGCCGCGGTGTTCACGCAGGATACGGAGCCTGCGTTTTTTATCAGCCTCACTCTGTTTTCCTTCAGCAAATGCAGACGTGTCAATTTCGGATACATAAGTCCAGTACTTCGCGGGGCTCCAGACTTTGCTTTCTTTTAATGGAAGTGCAAACCAGGGCATTCCCAATGTGTCAACCGTCACTTCCGGCACAGGATATATTTTCCCCTTTTGTATATACCCTTTGGGAAGAAGGCCGGGGCAAGGTTCGCTGTAATACGGTGTTACTCCGTTACAGGCAGCCTTCTGATCCTGTTGATTCTGCTGCGCATGCACACATAAATACGGGAGGAAGAAACAAAGAAAACCGTAAAAGAATTGTCTTAAGAAAGGAAAGTTCATTCTTTTTATCCGATACCGGTACGTATCAAACCGCCTGTTCCAGAATCGCATACAATTCATCATTCGTCAATTTGATGGGATTGCCTTTCATACTGCTCGCCATCTGAGATTTTTCAACTATCGTAGTAAAGTCATCCTGCGTAATACCATATTCGGTAAGGTGCGGGACATGCAGGACATCGCACAAGTCATGTATCCACTGTATTACATCCTCCAGCTTTGCATTAGTCTTTCCGGTAAATAATGAAGCCATTTCCTCATATCGTTCAATAACCGGTGATGCAGATGCTCTCTTTTGCACGGCAAGTACATTGGTTTCCATAACATACGGGAGCAATCTGCCACAGATAACGCCGTGTGGAGCATCGAACATGCCCCCTATTACCCCGGCGAATCCATGCACTGCACCCAGTTTTGCATTTGCCAGTGCTATACCGCCGAAAAGACTTGCCACCGACATCTCCTCACGTGCTTTTATATCAGTCCCGTCTTTAAAGGCACGTTCAAGGGAATGCGCGGCACGCTTCAGACCAACACGGCAGATGCCGTCCGTTAAAAAATTCGCTCTGTTGGAAACATACGCTTCCGCAAGCTGGGTCAGGGCATCAAGACCGGTACTTGCAGTAACCGCCGGCGGCATTGTATAGGTAAGCTCCGGGTCGACAATCGACAGCTTCGGTAACAGAAGAAGACTCCTGACACTTACTTTTACCTTGTGCTCCGTCGATTTGATAACCGCATTTCTGGTTACTTCTGAGCCGGTACCTGATGTTGTGGGTATAGCAATGAAATAGGCGGGATTATTCTGTATTGTGCGTCCGTTACCGATTACTTCGAGATACTCAATGAGTTTGCCTGAATTGGTAAGAAGCGCGGCAATCACTTTTCCGGAATCAATGACACTCCCGCCGCCGATAGCGATAACCGAGGAACATTCGTTTTCACGAGCCTTCTCAATACCGTTATAAACACTGGTTATTGTCGGCTCACCGGTAACCTGAAATGAAACGGTATCAATACCATCCTGCTCAAGTAAAGCATAGAGCTTTTCCGCTCTTTTACCCGATTGGCCGGTTATTACGAAAGCACGATTCCCAATCTCTGTTGCGTGTGCGGTGACTTCCTGAAGTTTACCCTGGCCGAATACTATCTGAGTTGCCGTGGAGAATTCAAAATGCATAATCGTTATTGTTCCTGTTACCTGTTATTATTGTTGAGATTACCACCATTACCACCCTGATTCATCGGGGAATACATTCCTGTATTTTATGCTGCTGCGGGGTTCAGCCATCATGTCGGAAACGGTATCACGCCATACCCGGTAATGCTCGGTTTCTTTATGTTCAGCCGGACCCTCAGGAGTACGATACACTTCAACAAGAACGAAGCGGGCAGGATCATCCTGTTGCTGGATAATATCGAAACGGGCAATCCCCTGCTCCTGGATACTGTTTCGTGCATTTTCAACGGTGGCTGCTTTAAAAGCATCGATATGCTCCTCTTTTACGTGTACATATACCTGGACAATGAACATGCCACCCTCCTGTATAGAGTATAACCATTCGTCTACACAACAATAGTTATCGATAACACTTTAAAATATGTAATTCCTCACCTTCTGTTTTTAAAAAAGTAACTGTCGCTATTGATTTGTTGATCCAATCCGCAAATATATTCTCCTGACTACCCCCTGAGAATGGTATTGCGTATTTTTACTCGTTGATGTTACAATTATACCATACCACTACAGCAGTGAAAGGATTGCGCGGTGTTTTTCCTGAGAAGAAACAAGATACTCCTAGAAAAAATCCATGACTATTTCGAGGTATGCAATGACGGTATGAGCGTTTTTAACAAGGCGCTACATCACTTTGTACAGGCAGGCAATGATTCAGATTTTGAAGCTCAAATCGCTCGCTCTCTGGAACTTGAAAGTGCGGCTGATGCAATACTGCATAAGATAGAGAAATCACTCTACAGAAAATCTCTGTTACCGGAGTCGCGCGAGGATTTGATGAGTCTTCTGGAGCGATACGACGATATTATCGACTGCACGAACCATATTCTCAGATATTTGAATACGCGTAATATCTCTGTTCCCGGTATAATCAAGGATGATATCCGGGAGATGGTGAAAATGTCTTTGCTCTGTTACGATCAGGTCCGCTGTGCCGTTGAGGATCTGCTTGGCAAAAGGAAAAATGTCATGACATTTGTGCGGACCATTAACGATTATGAAGCGCGGTGTGATGACCTGCAGGCAGCAATAATAAAGAAAATTTTTCTCAATGACATTGACAAATGTGATAAAATAATCCTCACTGATCTGATAAATATCATTACCAAGTTAACCGATCACTGTGAAGACGCTGCTGATTGTATCACATTGATTAATGTAAAAAGGGTGGTGTAATGTTTCGCCTGGTCAGCGGTTTTTTCCTCGGCTGGGCGCTCGGTGCCAACGATTCGGCGAATACGTTCGGTACTGCGGTCAGTTCACGCATGCTCAGGTTCTCAACAGCAGCGGTTCTTACCGCGTTTTTTGTAATAGTCGGTGCTTTTATGCAGGGCCATGAAGGTTTGAAAACACTCGGCGGACTAACGGCACTGACACTGCAATCGGCGTTCATCTCCTCACTGGCTGCGGCGTGTACCGTAACACTCATGACCATATTCAAGCTGCCTATAAGCACATCGCAGGCTGTTGTGGGAGCTATTCTCGGTATTGGTATGCTGCAGGGCAATGTGAATACCGCAGGGTTGACAAAGGTGATAATCTGCTGGATCGGTACTCCTATCGGCGGTTTTCTTGCTACCCTGATTCTATACTATCTGTTTCTGCACGTGTTTCGTAGCATGCGGCTGGACATCTTTACCTGTGACACGTTTCTCCGAACCGGGCTTATTGTTGCAGGCTGCTACGGTGCATACGCACTGGGTGCAAATAATGTAGCAAATATTACCGGTGTATACGCAGGTACTCTGCTTTCAACCAAACAGGCAGTACTGTTCGGCGGACTAAGCATTGCACTCGGTGCACTGACTTTCAGCAGAAATGTGATGTTCACCGTGGGAAAATCCATTGTAAAACTCGATGCATTCTCTTCATTTGTTACAGTAACTGCCCATTCAGTCACGGTTCATTTCTATGCAATTGTTGGGGTCCCGGTCTCAACATCACAGGCTATAGTAGGGGCCGTACTTGCAATTGGAGTATTAAAAGGGATTCAAACCATTAATTTTATTAAACTTACAGAAATATTTTTCGCATGGATTCTTACACCGGTTATCGGGCTGCTTTTCTGTCTTATTTTCTCATTCCTTCTCAATTAATAATACTATGCTATTAAGTCATTAAATTTACTTAAGATACTGATACTTTTTTAACACACAACCAAATACCCCGGCAAGTTACACAGAAAAATAGAATTTTCCGGTAAGAGTGCATTGACTCCAGCCCATCTCTTTGCATCGTCAGTGAGTACTCCCCTTTCTATTGCATTCTGCGGAATAATCGCAGCCTGATTGATGTACATTTCTATTTTCTTATATAGTAAGTTGTTACATTTTTTTTAATCGATTAAAAACATGAAATATGTAATTCTGTACAACCACAGGCGCCGGTACAGCAATACAATCCGGTTAATCTTTCGGGTACTTTTTATTGATGGCGGCAAAAATATTCCGGGCGTGCAATGGTCACATTATTGCTGGTATAGTGCGGTAAAAATCCGCCACGATAAGTATTGATAGAAAAAGGCACTATAATTGTAATAAAATCAATGAATAAGGTTTAAAATTATTACCAACGGGATTATTTTATACGGATAACGAGCCCTTTTCACCAAAACCAAAAACAGAGCGTTATTACATTTCTTTTTATTCGTCACGATGCACGGTATATCCAGAGAATGCAGGCAGGTACACGGCAATATATTCTTTACCACCTGCAGATGGGTTGCTGTACTGCACCCACTCCCCTGACTTAACCAGTATCCCCTGTTCTGCTGTGATATCATATTCTTCAGTTTCAGTTTTTACTTTGAGTGGTACCGTGCAATACCACCTTGTTCTCATCAAATTCGGGCCGTTGTCCAGGCTCCAGCCACCCTTCCGGGCTGCGCATATGCGCGATACTTACCGATTCGGTGTTGGTATTGGCCCGACCGAAAAATTCTTTAATAAGTTTCGGTTTATTACCGGTTGCCTGAATCTGCGTGGGTTTGTTTATTTTTTTAGCCATTACATTTCCTTTGGTCAGGCTTTGGTACCGTGGCCATAGTTGTTTTTATCCGGATATCACCCCATCTTCTCCGCTTCCCTGAGAGCGGGCAAGCTGAATTGCTATTGAAATACATACTTTTACCGATGTAACCGGAAAATATCACCGATACTGTTTACGAACAGGCAGAGATCTAATCCCTCTACCCACCCGCATGCAATAAAGGAAAGTAAACATCCTGTTTACTCCCGTAAACGGAAATTTCGCCATCCTCTATTGAAAAACCGCACTAGATAAAAATATAGAAGTATATTGTTTATGTAAGGATACCGGACTGCGAGTCAATGAAAATGTCCTTACAAAGTAACTTACCGAACTAAAATCCTTGGGGGGATACACGGTATACAATTCATCCCATAATTTCTTCTGAATGGTCTTCTATTCCGCCGGAAGGATATTAAAAGAGTATTGAGTAGCAAAACGAAATTAAAATTTGTTGAATAATTACTCCCAACGGACAGGGAACTGAGAGTGCAAACTCTCCGCCCCATCCACTGTCCCTCTCACTAGGAGGCTCTCCCCACCCTTTCCCGGAGGGTGTGGGAGGGTTTTTTATAGCATTAGTAACACAAAATGAAAAAATCAGCATACACATTTCTTTTTATGAGTTATTTTTAAATATAGAAGATATAAATAAGTTCGAATATTTACTACACTCTCTTATTAAGTTTATGGGAGGACCCATGAATACCCATTTTGCTCCTCCTGAACGTGCATCCAATGATGAAATCCTTCAAGACGTGGATTTAATCAGCTCCAATCCTGTCATTTCCGGTCTTCTCCATACGGCCTCCGGCCTTTTGGCAGTACTCAATGAGCAGCGACAGATACTTGCAGTGAATGATTCTTTTCTCAGGACACTTGGTATTACCGATCCTGCTTCAATTCTTGGTTTACGTCCCGGAGAAGCTGTAAATTGTGCACATGCACACGATATGGAAGCCGGGTGCGGTACCAGTAAATTCTGTACCACATGCGGTGCGGCAATCGCTATCGTAGCCACACTGGCGGACAACAGCATTGCAGAGCGCAAGTGTGTGATAACCATTGACAAAAAGGATGTACAGTCGGAGCTTTGTCTTGCGGTACGGTCGTGCGTTATTCCGTATAATGATAAACGGTATATATTGCTGTTTCTGCAGGATATTACTGATATTGAGCGCAGTGCATCGATCGAGCGCATCTTTTTTCATGATATCAACAACCTTATTATGGGACTACACGGTGCAGTATTTGAACTGAATTATACGGACAGCAATACCGTTTCAGAATTATCCCGGACAATACAGAAGATAGTAGCACGACTCTCAACTGAAATTGCCATTCAGAAGGTTATCTCACAGGATGAGCATTACACGTATAAACTTTCACTGGAGCAGGTAACCCTCGATAAAATACTGTGGGAGCTGGACGATATTTTTGCTAATCACTACGCAGCGAAGAATAAAAAGATACTGTTCCCCGATACTCCTCCACATATGCAGTTCAGCACCGATCTTTCATTATTGCTTCGTATCCTGACCAACATGCTGCTTAATGCTCTTGAAGCAACCGAAGAAAACGGTACTGTCAAATTATACATTGCGCATACTGACGATACCGTTACTTTTTCAGTATGGAATAAAGGGCAAATCCCCGAAAAGTTCCGTCAACGCATTTTTCAGCACCATTTCAGCACCAAGAAGGAAAACGGGAGAGGCCTCGGGACCTATGCGATGAAACTTTTCGGTGAGAAATTTATGGGCGGGAAGGTTGGTTTTACCAGTTCCGAGGAAGACGGGACCACATTTCGTTTTGAGCTACCGTTAACCAACAAATGAATACAGACATATTTTTTTTTGCAAAGCTCGCCACGGAAAAATTTAAATTGGTTATAAACCAGTGATTGTTTTTTTGATCGTTTTTACTCTTTTAACACTTATTTTATTTTTCTTTCTCGGCGTTCTCTGCGATCTTTACGAGAAATGTCTTTTCTCGTAAGGTTTTTCATTCTACCACGGTAATCCACATAAATCAATAGTTCCGTCGGGCCATGCACTTCTTTGACAGGGCACAACCATGATAACATCATAAAACGGCACTTTCCCGGAAGGCTGATCAAATACCAGCGGTGCATCTATGGTATACCATCCCAGTTTCCGATAAAACGGTATCTGTTTATTGCCGGTAAGCAGCAGGCCGAAATCTACCTTCAGTTCGGAATGCATAAATTCGGTAGCCTTTTTCATTGCAGCAGTAGCATACCCGGGACCGCGTTTTTCCGGAATCGTCACTACCCCACCGATACCGCCAATATATACCGGATTCCCTTCAACGGTTGCATTACGTTCAATAATTTCAACGTGACTGATAATAGTACCATTAAGCCGTAGTAATACGTGCCAGTCCACGGAGGACCATTCATACTTGTTTCCGTCTTCACTGAACGTCTGTTTCAGCAGATCGTCAATATATGTTTTTTCATCAGAAGTTAAATTATCGGTTGGTTTGATTTCGATGTGCATGTTTTATAATATGGGGTTAGCTCTTAATCTTTAAGCTCTTGAATCTTTTTTCTTTTTTAATAATGCAAAACATAAACAGAGACATAGATAATGTTACTGTGCAATATATAGTTGTTTGCGATACTGTTTACTACCGTTTGTGCATTGCAGAATATACCACCCGTTCGCAACCGATTTGACATGCCACTGCAGCCGGTTTCCATCTCTGTAAATAACGGGACTGCACTTTCTACCATGCAGGGTATATACGGAGAAATTAAAATCAGCAGCGGGTGCCGGAGGGAAGACACTGATTATCTTGTTACTCTTATAGACGGTTAAACCGTAAGGTTGACAAACAGGCTGTACCTGTGCGGAAGCAGTTATTTTTACCATTTTACACAATGAAGAATTTTTCCTATCGCACAACCAGATATGCTCACCGTCAAAGGTGATATCCGCGACAGATACCGGTGTAATATATATCACCGAATCTGATCCCGTTTCAGAGAGTATTGAAAGCAGATTCCCGTCGCAGGTAGTACCGACTGCAATCCCCCACCGTTCGTCACCGATAACGGTCATACCGGACGGATGCGCACTCATTAATTTGTCAAGGCTATCTTTATTATCCGGGTACAGTTTGTAGGTACAGGGTCCCCATCCGCCGTTGTATGAGACATAGATATTGTTTTTATGGTAAGCAATACCCCAGATATGATCCTTCAGACCGCCTGAACCATCGGCAAAGCGTATCGAGTCGAGTACAGTTCCATTGTCCGGTGAGATTCGGTATACACAATAATTGTTCTCATAGTACAGTGTATCTCCGTTGGTGGAAATAACCGGTGAAGTACCGATAACAGTATCACGCGCCACCCACATCTCACCGTCATGGAAAGTGATACCGACAATTCGGTTAAAAGGCACTACAAGGGTGTCAACTTTGTTTGCATTTATGTCAAGTTTATAAAACACCGGTTCCGAAAGGTTGGCAACCCAGAAATACGTCCCGTCAAACTCGAATGCGCGTGGATTTCGCAGTGGCGAATAGTATGCCGTCACCATATCCAGGGAGTCAAGCTTGATGCTGAATTGGGCATGACAAAAGGAACAGGCACCGAAAAGTATGCATAAAAAGACATGAAAATTACGACGGTACTGTAATTTACGCATGGTTTATTCTCCTTTTTATAAAACAATTAAATGCTTGAAAGATCTTCCTCGGACTCCTCCTCGTACTCATCCTCGATTTATTATTAAACAGTTTTTTGAGGAAGAGGATGAGGAGGACAAGCTAAATCTTCTATTCTTAAACACTATTTCATTCGTATTAACTCGTGATAACTCTTTTAAACTATTGGCCTACTTTACAATAGAGATTTTACACACCTCCGCTTTTAATCCGTGTGAAAGACTGCAGAGGTACCAGCCAGTCCCCAACTGTTGTAAATTACAGGGAATTGTAAAGTAACCTTCCTGCATATATGAATCGACAAGTGTTTCCAATATTCTACCCCGCATATCAAGTAATTGCAGTAAAACCTTTCCCGCCTCCGGAACATGAAATTGCAGGTGTGATTTCCGGAAGAACAGCGAATAGTTTGACTCAGTGGTTACTAATGGGAAAAGATCAATCGGGGTTACCTCCTGCGTCTCTTTCCAGTCAACATCCCATTCATCCAGCCATGCAACGAGCTCCGGTGAAAGATTTGTAAGCTTGTTATACCCCACGTTCAATCCGATAACTTTAATCCACCCTGTCTGGGTTTTCTTTATAAATCCCTGGGGATTGAGCCTGACGATTTCATCGGGAAAAGTTGTCAGATTGTTGGCTTTAACATAGAGCAGCTCCAGTGAGTCGAGTGTGCTTATCTCCGGCGGCAGCATTTCCAGAGCGTTCGAATCGAGCCACAATCGTTTCAGCGTAGTTATATTACCGATTTCTGAAGGCAACGTCTTCAGGTTGTTTCCGCACAGATCCAATTGTTCCAGGTTCTTCATACCGCACACTGCCTGCGGAAATGTATCAAATTGATTATTATACAAATCCAGATAGAGAAGAGTATCCAGCTGTGCCATCTCAGCGGGCAAATCACTCAGGTTGTTATCGCCCAGCTCAAGCGTTGATAACGAGGAGCTGTTGCCGATTCCTGCAGGAAGTACTGTTATGGCATTATTATTCAAATCGAGCTTCTCCAGATTCTTTAAATTACCGATTTCATCAGGAAGATTCATCAAAGCGTTGTTGGTAAGGTTAAGCCATTCCAAAACGGTACAGTTGCCGATCTCGGGCGGCAGTGAGGTAATCTTATTATCCATTGCAAAGAGCCATTTCAGATTCTGCATACTGCCGATTTCCGGCGGAAAGGTGGTCAGGCTGTTCCCCTGCATATCTATGACCCGTAATTTGGGCAGGCTGCACACCACAATCGGCAGCTTCGTAAACTTATTCAGTTCCAGATAGACTCGGTCCAGATTGACCAGACCGTTGATTTCCGACGGCAAATCAGTAAGCTGGTTCCCACCGAAAGAGAGTTCGCGCAGGTTGTGCAGGTTGCCGATCTCTTTTGGCAATGTGGTCAGTCTGTTATTCCGTAACGACAGCAATTGCAGGGAGATCATTGCACCAATCTCAGGCGGCAGCGTTTCTATGAGATTATTGTTAACACGAAGCTCCAGGCAATTTTCTAGGTTTCCAATCTCCGGCGGAAGAGATTTAAGCTGGTTATTGGAAAGATCGCATTTTTCCAGTGCATCAAGTTTACCGATTTCCTTAGGTATCACAGTGATGCAGAAATCATTAGAACAGAGATCCAGTTCACAAACCCGGTTAGTACTTGAACTGGTGTGAGTTACGTCATCGACTGATACATAAACCACGTGATTGGAGTCAAGTATAGCACGGACAGCCAGGGAATCGTCTTTATCTATCTGCCCGGAAACGTGTAAAATGATAAAAAAGATAAAACAGTACAGCCTGAAAAGGAATCTGCCATGCATATTCATAGCCCCCTTATTTGGTAAATTAACTGAACACGATTTCTCTATTATTTTATAATTAGAGTAAAAAGAGCATGTTTTCTTCCACAAATTCCTGTTTTTCACGTTTAATGTGTGTTCTATCCGTCATTAATCAATATACTTAAGTGCTGCAGAAAAATACCCTGTATATAAATATGCCATTACTGAAAATGACCTAAACAGGCTGTTTCAGGTTGATTGGGAGTAAAAAGAGTTTCAGATCCGGGACTGAACGTCTCAGATGCGGGACCTGTGGCAAAATTTATGAATCGATCTGGTTAAATCTTTTTTCCTTTTGGATAATGCAAGAAAGAACGCGGTGTTTGTCGATAATAATGAATTTCGATTAATCAAAGGAGTGCAGGTGCGACTTATGCACTGCTAAAGATTAATACTAACACATATCATTACTTGCAGCAGCTCTTCATCTTTAAAAGCCTCTTATCCACGTATATCACCCAAAATTTACTATTCGCCCTTCAACCACTGCCACCCAAGTTCTATCTCCTCTGTGCCAATAATATTTTCTTTGATAATCCGTAATACAATATAACGTTTAAAAAAATTACAATTTATATTATAATTTATGTCTTCGGTTACACAAGTCTCTTCAGGTTTCTCCTATGAATGATTTGAAATAGTATTGTGTTATTTTATCATTATATGGCGAGTATAGTTATGATATCTTTTACTAACAGATATTTCTATGTTGCGGTTTGCGCGTTTACTCTTTTACTACTTATTTTTTCATGTACTGACAACAATCCGTCAGATTCCACTGTAACAGGTGACGTGCCGTCAATACCGACAAATGTCACGGCATTTGCCGGGGATCAAATGGTAACGATAACCTGGGATACGGTTCCGGAGGCAAACTCGTACAATATATACTGGTCGAATAGTCCGACAGTGACGGCGGACAGCAATAAACTAAGTAATGTAACCTGTCCCGTTACCCATTCGCCGTTGATTAATAATACTACCTATTACTACCGCGTGAGTGCAAAAAATGATTATGGTGAGGGCAAGCTATCGGCAGTAGTCAATGCAACGCCCCTATCCGGACTTGATGTTCCGCCGGTACCGGCCAATGTGCAGGTGACTGCCGCAGATACAACCTTATACATATCCTGGGATTCTTCGGCTGGTGCAACTGCATATACTCTCTATTGGTCCGACTCTTCAGTGGTCAATGAGACGAGTGCAAGTATTGACAATGTGACCAGTCCCTATACTCATACGGGCCTGACAAATCAGGTCACCTATTACTACCGGGTATCAGCGTGGAATCAGGCCGGGGAAAGTGAGTTGTCGCCGACCAAATACGGCACACCCACGGAGATTACCTCAGTGCCTAACCCGCCGAATAATATCAAGGTATACGAAAGGGACTCAACATTGACGCTTACCTGGGACTCGTCGATTAATGCAACCTTATATAATGTATACTGGTCATACACGCCTGATGTTACCAAGCTTGACTTTAAAGAAATTGCCACGTCAACACCGTTTGATTTAATCAATCTGAAAAACGGTACGCCATACTATATCAAAGTGTCGGCACAGAATGACATTGGCGAGGGCCAACTCTCTACAGAGGTAAACGGCACTCCGATGCGATTAACACCTCCGGATAATTTTACCTTAGAGGCTGATTATAAGCGTATGATCCTGAAATGGGATGCCGTATCCAACGCGACCTCGTACAACCTTTACTGGAGTAACATAGGATATTCATACTCATCAATAGAGAAAATAACCAACGTGACCAGTCCGTTCACCCACGATTCTCTTGATCCGTCAAAGTGGTACTATTACCGGATCGTTTCCGCAAATCCCTTTGAAGAGAGTTATCTGTCTGATTCGGTTGCCGGTTTTGCGGGACTGGAAACACCGTCAAACATTTCCATTGACAGTGCCTATAAAACGCTTACCCTGCACTGGAGAAGTGTTTCTCATGCAACATCCTATAACATTTACTGGGACACGGTTGCCACTGTAACACCAGCTTCACATAAAGAGACGTGTACAACCACCACCTTTATTCATTCGAATCTCGCTTTTAATACTTTGTATTATTACCGTATAAGCGCGCAAAACACTGAATGTGAAAGTGCCCTTTCCGATACCGTACACGGTAAGATCAAAGCTTTCGCACCGATAGCCTATGCAGGAAATGATACGTCCGTCAGTATAAATGACTCGCTCGATCTGCACGGCACCGGTATTGACTCAAACGGCACAATAATAACCTATGAATGGAAATTCAGTGACGGAACATGGGTAATAACATCAACTGGAGATACCACCATTCTCACACCGGCGACATCGCAGTATTATGTATGCAGTTTGCGGGTAACTGATGATGAAGGGCTGACCGGCTTTGATGCCATGACCGTCACGGTGACCGCTTCGCCACCTTCGGTTAAGGCATGTGACGATACAACCGTGGGCATCAATAACCCCGTACATCTGTATGCGACCTGTACTGACAATGACGGTGCAATCGTGCAGTATGCATGGAAATTCTGGAACAATGCCTGGGTAATAACTTCCACGGCGGATACAACTCTTCCGGCGCCGTCAACTGCACAGGTTTGCGTCTGCAGTCTGCGGGTAACTGACGATGACGGATTAATCGGCATTGATACGGTTGCAATAACCATCGAAGCACATCCTCCTGAGGCACGTGCCGGGCGGGATACACTGGTTGGATTGAATGAACCGGTTAATCTGCACGGGTATGGCTTTGATCTGGACGGTACCATAACCAAATATGAGTGGCGATTCGGTAGTAATGACTGGAAAGAAACCTCAAGCGGCGATACTACAATAACAGCACCTTCAACGGCACAGTTTTATGTGTGCAGCCTACGGGTAACCGATGATGACGGATTGACCGGTTCGGATGCTGTTGTTGTTACTGTAGGACCGCCTACTATAACCGATATTGACGGCAATGTTTATAAAACGGTACAAATAGGAGAACAGATCTGGACAATAGACAACCTTCGTACGACAAAATACAATGACGGCACGGAAATTCCCCGGGTAACCGGAAATACCGCATGGAGTGAGCTCACCAGCGGTGCCTACTGTTATACCGAAAACACCACCGATCCGGATACTATCGTAAAATACGGTGCATTTTATAACTGGTATGCCGTCGAAACCGGAAAGCTTGCTCCGTCAGGATGGCATGTGCCTACCAATCAGGAATGGTCCTTACTGCAATTCTATTTACAGGATAACGGATATAACTGGGACGGTACTACAAGTGGCAACAAGATAGGGAAATCATTGGCTGCAAAGACAAACTGGAAATCATCCAATACGGAAGGTGATATCGGAAACGATATTGCATCGAACAACAGCTCAGGCTTTTCAGCATTACCTGTGGGCTGGCGAAAGGTTGACGGCCTTTTCATTTCGCGGGGCTCTTATGCTCTTTTCTGGGGTTCCACTGAAGCCGGTCCATCAGAGGCCAGTTTACGCCGCCTCGACTATAATGATGTAAAAATTGTTACAGGTTCCGACTCGAAAATATATGGTAGCTCAGTGAGGCTGATAAAGGATTAAAAGAAACTTATTTATTCATCAACCACTTACCCCTCGAGTTCTATCTCCTCTATGCCAATAATAATCTCTAAATCTTTTAAATCTTTTTTCTTTTTGGATAATGCAAGATAGAACGTGGGTGTCTGTCGATAGTAGTATAATTCGATTAATCAAAGGAGTGCAGGTGCGACTTATGCGCTGCCAAAGATTCATGATAACCCATACCTTCATTAGCAGCAGCTCTTCATCTTTAACAACCTCTTATTTATGTATGTCACCCGAAATTTACTATTCGCCCATCAACCACTGCCCTCCTGAGTTCTATCTCCTCTGTGCCAATAATAATCTCTTAATCTTCTAACTGTTTTAAATCTTTTTATTTTTTATATTTTTGAAATTCTTCCTCAGTAATAATCCCAGAACTCTGAGGTCGGCAAATTTCTTCAGCTCATCAGCAACGGATAAATATTTTTTTTTGACCGTTTACTCTTTTTCCTTTTCTTTTTCAGCACTCTTTTTCTCTGCCGTCTTTTTTCTTGCCTGTTCAGCCTGTCGGGCCTTTTCTTCAGCCTCTCGCTTCTCTTCCGCAAGCCGTTCTTCTTCAGCCTTTTTTGCCTCTTCCTCAGCACGCCTGGCTGCTTCCAACTGCTTCAGGCTAGCTGCCTTTCCCGTTGCTTTCTTTTTAAACGCCGCAACCTTTTTTCGGCTGCCTCCCGCTTCTATATATTTCCTGAAATATCGCTCGGCAGTCTTCTGTTTATTTGAGCGCAGGTAATAAATCTCTGCAATATGACGGTAGGCATTTTTGGTTTTCTCCTTTAATCCCTTTTCTAATGCCTCGTCAAAATCCTTAAGTGCGGCATCAGTATTGCCAATACCCTTATTCCCGATACCGCGGCCAAGGTATAGTATACCCATATCCGGATGTGCCGCTATACCTTTTGTATAGACATCAACCGCTTCAGACGGCAATCCCTGGGTTAAATAGATTATCCCGGCCCGGTTAAATACCTCGGCATATTTTGAGGTTTCGGTCAACACACTATTATAATATTTCAGTGCTTTTTCATACTGCTTGATACCGTGATAACACTTGCCTAATGCCACCTGATACTCGATATTTGCCGGATCAATGGTGTGTACCTTTTTAAAGTAACCCAACGCTGATTGGTACTCTTTTCTCAAAAACATAATTCTGCCGACACCGGCCAGTGCATGCTCATTTTCCGGTGACACCTTTAATACGGATTTATATTTATTCAGTGCCTTGTCGTACGATGACTTTCTTTCGTCAATTTCACCGTAGACAAGGAGCGACCATATCGATTTTTTATTTTTCACATTATTTTCAAAGAACAGCTCACCTCTACGGGCATCTCCCGAAAGGGCATATGCTTTGTACATCCAGAAAAACATCTCGCTGCTTTCCTTTTTATTCATCATCATCTGCATGAAGAAGTCTCTCGCTTTGCCGTAATTACCCAGTTTTACCAGTTGTCTTCCCTGAGCGAGCAGGTAGTCCTCCTTAGTATCGTCTTTCGCCGGTATCAGCGGTAACGGTTTTGTAGTTTTCACCGACTTCTTCTTTGTGACTTTCTGCTTATTGGCTGCGGGCTTTGCATCCGGTGGCACAGATTTTTGTATTGTCATTTTTTCATGTTTCGTGACTTGTTGTGTCTTATGTGGTTTTTTTTCGGTTTTTTTCGGCTCCTGTATTTCTTTCTTCTGCTCCCCCTTTTCAGCCGTCACAACTTTCTTTACCGGGACTTCAGCCGGTTTCACGGTAGCCGGTTCCTGTTTTGGTTTCGGCTGCGGTGAAAGAATATTCATGACGTCGGTGTATTCGCGCTCATTTTTAAGTACCTTGTAACACTCGGCGAGCATTGACAGTATTTTCTTATCATCGCCCTTCTGTTTTTCACGGACCTCCTCAAGATACGGCACTGCTTTATCATAATGTCTCAGTTTGTAGTAACTGACCCCAAGCTGATACCGGTCAGTTGGATTTTTACCGGTAAAAGAACCTGCATTGGTATAAGCCTCAACTGCTTCCCGGTACTGCTGTTTTGTGTAATGAAAACCGGCACATTTAAGCCAGACAATGGAATCATCGGGAACCTTTTTCAGATAGCTCCTGCAATAGGTTATTGCCGAAGCCGTATCCTTTAATGCAATACTGACCTGGGCCAGCATTTTCGAAATTGCCGGTGGTGCCTTGGGTATTTTCTGTGCCCGTACCA
>CAZIYW010000113.1:0-17349 GCA_964543525.1 uncultured Fibrobacterota bacterium
GATAGTCCGGAAGATATAACTCTTTACAATGCCTGCAGATGCGTCTGCGTAACCGCTGTTTTCTCCTTATGGCATTCATTGAATACCTCACTGATTTTATTTACAAGGGAATAATAAAATTCGATAAAGAATAAATCGAAGATTACACAAGAAAAACAATAGAAGAAAATTTTATATCCATAATTTTTTGAAGAAGACCGGGGGAAGAATAGTATGAAGAATAGTATATTTTCAAACCGGTGGATTTACACTACTTTAAAACGGTTATGACATTATTAATATATCACCCCATAACCATTAATAGTGAAGGTAAACAATAGAAACTTGGGCTAACACATTTGATAAATTGGGGGCACTATTGTAATAGAGTTGTTGCATAATTTGTTTTTAGGGGTTAAAAAGTGCTTTTTTTTAAGTATAAACAGCATATTTTTCATGTTAATTTTAATTATGCAACAAGTCTAATTAATTATGCGGAACGTATTAAAACAGGACATTATATTTTGAAACGGAACGTTATAATTCAGGTTTTATTTATACATCCATTTTAAAACCCCAGATCACTCCCTCTTTAAGCATCTCATCAGTCTCACGCAACCGTTTACAAAGGACGCGTATTATCCGTGTCTGTATAATGAAGGCAATAACCAGGTTTCTTTTAAGCATCGTTCTGAATTTATCATTGGGAAAAACAACCACTTCAGAATCGGTAACCGCTTCCGCATCAGCACTCCGGGGTTGCGAGTCAAACAGGGCTATTTCACCGAAGATATCGCCTTGTCGCAGGTTGCTGAGATTTCGTTTTCTTCCTCCGGCAACATTCTTATTGATGGCTACACACCCTCCTGTCACTACAAAAAACTCTTTACCCTCTGAATTCTCTTCAAAAATGATATCACCTTTGGCAAAGGTCTTTAACGAACCCGATTCTGCAATATTTCTTAATTCATCATCGTTAAGTCCCTTAAAGAGTTCTACATTCCTTAAAACGTCCAGTACCGCCACTTCATACCTCCTGGATGAGGTTCTCACCTAAAGCAGGATTCTGCTCAATAGCTCGTTCAATATGTTCCCTGGCAAATTCACGATTGCCATCCTGCTCATAACAGAGCGCCAGGTTATAATGTGCGAGAGCAAAATCACCACGCAGCCGCAGTGCCTCATGAAATGATGCAGCTGCTTTTTTAAATTCTTTCATTTGCAGTCGTAAACAGCCGAGCCAGAAATGTACATTCCAGTCATTGGGATTAATGGACAATGATACAAGCAACTCCTCCACGGCATCATTTTTCATACCACAGGCACCATATATGTTACCTAAATTATTATGGGCCAGGGATGAACCGGGATTGAGTTCCGCGAACTTCTGTGCATACTCAATTGCCTCGGCATTTCTCCCCTGATACACTAATGCGATGGAAAGATTGCAGTAGGCCGATTCAAAAGATTTATTAATTTCAATTGCTGTGCGAAAATGCTCTATAGCCTTTTTCCAATTCTCCTGTTTGATATCAATAAGCCCGAGTGTATTATATGCCTGGGCCAGTGACGGATTAATTTTTATTGCCTTCTGTAAAGCCAGCTTTGCCCGCTCAGATTCCCCTTTTTTGTGAAACAGGGCATGGCCGAGTGCATAATATGCAGGGGCCATTTTTGTATCTTTCTTTACGGCTGCTTCAAATTCCTCTATAGCTGCATCGGGAAGTTTTTTTCCATAATACAGGACAAAACCTAAATTGTAATGGGTTAAAGCATGGGCAGGATCATTATCAAGCGCCTGTTGAAAACAACGAATCGCATCGTCCCACATCTCCCAGTTCTTAAAACGCAACCCCTTTTTGTTAAGATAGATTACCCGGTGAGACCGAACTAAAAAAAAACCGATGGTAATACCGGTCAGTATGACGAAAAATACACCTGTAATGAGTATGAATGAATAAGCCATCGGTTATCGTTGCCCGCCCAATTGTTTCATAATTTCCCGTTTTTGTTTATCGGAAAGATTCTGTATCTGAGAGGGAATGCCTCCCATCATAGACTCCATTCCCGTTTTCTCCGCATGCCTGGATATGGAATCCGGCAGGTACACCGCCAGATAACCAATACCGGCTGACAGTACTACTATTACTAAAAAAATCCAACTTTTCTTGAAAACCCGTTTCATCGCATGGGAACAAAATTTTGCGGAATGATAATCATTTTCATGATATACATGCGCCACGACATCCTGAATGACAAAATTATTCTGACCCATTTATTATCTTTACCGAAAATGGAATACAATAAAAAATGTACTGTTATCTAAAACAGAAATCCTATATGTAAACATTACTTCCCTAAATATTCCTTTTTCTTCATTTCTGATCACCAGAAAAGTTATTAACATCGGATGACATATTCGATAATCCTTCAATCCCTGAAGCATCTTTCTGTTTGGGAACAGAATCAGGAAGATGCACGGCAAAATTGCCAATTGCCGCTGATAATATAATACTACCTAAAAAAATTAAAAACTTTCTTAATAACTCTCTAAAGAAAGTGTTAACTGATTTCGGCGAGCGTCGCTGGCTACTACGATGTGAAGTCTCTATGACATCATGAATGACATATTTGCTTTCGCTCATAAGCACCTTCCGGGAAGATATGGTTATTCCGCGTCAGGAATAATCTTCTTCATAATACCATTCATAGCAACGGTATAGTCACTATCCGGATATTTCACCATGAATGGTGTCCGCTCCGAAATAGCCCTGTCCATGAATATTTCAAAAGGAAGATTGCCCAATACAGAAACATTTAAGGTCAGATACCGTTTAACTATTTTTGCAAATTTTTCGGACACCATTGACTGACCGGTTGTTTTAATATTGTTCGACACGATGCAAAACTTGGTACCCGCTTCAAGAAGCTGACGTCTGAACAGCGCTACTTTTTCCGGAGCCTTGGACTCAAGCATTTTTATCAGATCATTTAACTCCATAGTATGATCACTGTGTGATGAATCGCTTGTCTTCAAAATAAATGCACAAGTCTCTTTATCAGTATAAAAAAACCTGACCAGGTGTCTTACGAGTAAATTCTTGAGAAAACTGAAGGCATTTTCCAGAGAGGTCGGTATCGGCTGAATCATGATAATACCAAGCGGCGCCAGTGTAAAAAAGTCAATCGCCCGCTGATGGGTGCCGGCAGCTATATCAAAGAGTATTATATCGGTATCAAGTTTCCTGATTTCATTGAAGAGTCTCTGCCTGTCTTTGTAGGTAGGATAGGACAGAGAAAGAACATCACTGGCAGAACTCAGCAGCTTTAAATTGGGGAAAGGAGAATCAACCAAAGCATCAGCAAGAGTGTCATATTTCCTGTTAATAAAATCCTTAAGCGTTTTCTTCGGATGTCTGATACCAATGATGGTATGCAGGTTTGCCGCCCCCAGATCAGCATCAACGACAACCACTCGTTTCCCCGACTGCACGAACGCGACAGCCAGATTGCCGGCGAAAGAGCTCTTGCCAATGCCACCCTTTCCGCCACCGATAGAAATTACAAATTTATTACCCCAGTCCATATATATTTCGTATACTTCTCCTAAAACAGATCGAAATCCAATTGCCATCCTTTTGAAGGATCAAAACACTCCGGATTCTGACAACCGGTTACTTTTTTTCCTTTCATCCACATCCGAGACGAGCCGCAGCTCTGACAGGTATATTCCCCGGCGATCTCAACTATATCTCCAACGGACATTTTCACCGCATTCTGCTGCTCTTCTATTGAAAGCGGCTTTTGAATACCCGTTGAATCGAAATATTCTCTTTCTTCATATACATCTTCCACAACCGGTGCAGCAGTCTGTTTTCCATCTATCTGCCCTTCTCCATAGAACTCTTCTTCAGAATAGGCGGAAGACATAGTGCCCAGTTGCTCTTCAAACTCCTGAATTGACGTCATATATACCAGGTTCTGACCAGGATGAGAAAGCTCCATGGATTCCAACTGTTGCTGATCATCAGAAATGATATACAATTTTTTACCCTTTTCTGTAAAATTGTCCTGCCATTTCCCGATCCAGTCCAATAAAGAAACTCCACTCCCCATCTCAGGCCGTAATTGAACAGCTACATGCTCATCAATAGATGACAAGGCATCACTGCACTTTGTATTATAAACAGTCCAGATATCATCACTGATAATCTCAGAATCATCACAGGTAACAATCCGGTAACTCACCGGGTAACCTCCAGAATTAATCCCTCAGTCTTGGCAACGTAAGTGAATAATAAATACTAAGTTAAGGTGCTTTCCAACAACTCCGATAGCGCCATGAAATAAACTGATATATAAAGCATACAACAGTTCTGAATTGTAGTATACGATAAAATTGTAATTTGGAAAAGAATTTTCTGTATTTTTTATTTTTTCTTTTTTATCACTATGTTCCTGTTTTTGCCCGCTTACCGTCTTTGCATAAAAATGTGTTACATAATGATCACCCGGACAAGCCTAAAAATTGCAACGTGCATATCTATTTATATGTAAAGGGGTTAAATATGTACATCTCCCCTAACGCATTAAGGATCGAAAAACCAGGAGATAATGTTTACCCCCATTCTCAGGGCTAATTCATGCAGTTTCGGTCCATCCTTATGCACCTCCAGATCCTCCATTCCATCTCCAATATCTGAACTGTAAGAGTAGAACACTACGAGTCTTTTATTGAAAAAAATCCCCAGACCCTGCGCGGGTTTTCCGTCATGCTCGTGAATTTTAGGCAATCCGGTTAATGTATATTTACTGGTATAAATTTTGTGGTTTCGCGGAACCGTTGCCAGAAAATTTTCAGGAAACAGAACTGCCATTTCACGCCGAAAGGATTTATCCATACCGTAATTATCATCGGCCCATAAAAAGCCGCCATTCTCCAGATATTTACGCAAACGAATCCGTTCTGCATGTGTGAAATGAACATTGCCATGACCGGTCATATATAAAAAAGGATAGCGGAACAGATCTTCGTCCATGATTTTAACCGTTGCAACACTGTCACAGATAGGAATTCCGGTGCGTTCTCTCACAGCGGAAATCAGATTTGGCAGCGAGGATGGATTGGCATACCAGTCACCACCCCCGTCGTAATGGAGACGGGCGATGGTGAATTCGCACTCCCCGGAAATACTTATTACGCACCCGGTTATCAGTAGAATGGCTGTCTTATACATTATTTCAACGGTAATGAAAGATTGTTTCATTTATTTCATATTTTTGTCAATCCCTGCTCTGCAGTTTTGCCAGCAGGTGCAATATTTCTATATACAACCATATAAGAGTGACCATCAATCCGAAAGCGCCATACCATTCCATGTATCCGGGCGCCCCGTATGCAGCACCCTGCTCAATAAAATCAAAATCGAGAACCAGATTAAGCGCCGCAACAATAACTACTACAAAACTGATGCCTATACTGAGTAAAGAGCTGTCATGGAGAAAAGACATACGCATACCGAAAAAACCAAGAACAAAGGAAATCATATACATGAAAAATATTCCACCCGTTGCGGCAATGACTCCGAGCTTGAAGTTCTCTGTCGCTTTGATCAGTCCTGAACGATAGGCGAGAAGAAGTGTGATCAGGGTACCAAAGGTCAGCATAACCGCATTCATGACAATTCCGGGAAAGCGCATCTCAAAATAGAGCGACAGTGAGCCGAGTAATAATCCCTCAAAAAGAGCGTAAAGAGGAGCGGTGATCCCAGCCCATTGTTTTTTAAATATGGTAATAAAAGCCAAAATCAAACCACCGAATATTCCTGCCGGCATAAGACCCATTATCTGCTGCGGGTGCGTCCATGAATAAAAAGCTGTTGAAAGAACACAGGCCATTAACACAGCCGTTTTATTCACCGTTCCTTCGATGGTCATTGCCTGTCCCGAAGCAACTGCCCGATCAAAGGCGGCAAAGGTCTTCTTATTAAGTGCTGGATTTGCAGAACGCATAGCCATAGATTATAGCCTCCATAATAGATTTTCAAAATGGTGTTATACTGAAAAATAAATTACGGGATTGTTTGAGGATTTATTTACCGTTAAAAAGTATCCGTTTGATTCAGCAGAAATACAACCGGCGCTTAAAAAAAGCCACCCGTTATTCCCGGTTTGGCTTGAAAATTTCTGTATAATCAGTCGGGACTATGTTCGATACGCCGCCAGACTTTTACACCTGCTCGAGCGCTTGAGACGTCCGATAGCTTTTTCTTTTATCTGCCGGGCACGTTCGCGGGTCAGATGAAACCGCTGCCCGATCTCCTCGAGGGTATGCGCGGTTTCGTCGCCGATACCGAAATAGAGCTGCAGTACTTTCCGCTCGCGGTCGGTCAGGGTATCCAGCGTTTTATCGATTTCAACTTTCAGAGAGCGCTCAATAACTTCATCGTCCGGCTGCTCCTGATTATTGTCGACAAAAACATCCATCAGCTTTGAATCCTGACCGTCCTGTATCGGGGCATCGAGAGACATGTGGCTGTTGCCTATTTTAATCGTCTCTTTTACATCATTCTCGGTAATGTTCAACTCCTGGGCGATCTCCTGGACATTGGGCATCCGCCGGTACTGCTGTTCCAGCTTTCCCTGCATCTTCCCGATTTTGTGAATAGTACCGACTCGATTCAGCGGCAGTTTAATGATACGTGACTGTTCGGCAAGCGCCTGCAGAATGGCCTGCCGGATCCACCATACGGCGTATGAAATGAATTTAAAATTCTTTTTTTCATCAAACCGTTTTGCGGCGCGGATTAATCCGAGGTTTCCCTCATTGATAAGATCGCTGAGGGGCAGTCCCTGGTTCTGATAGTTTCGGGCAACACTGACGACGAAACGAAGGTTCGCTTTGACCAGTTTTTCCAGCGCACTTTGTTCACCCTGCCGGATACGGACAGCGACTTCCGCCTCTTCCGCAGGTGTCAAATTTCTGTTTTTTCCTATTTCCTTGAGATAAATTGCGAGGGAACCTTCTTCGGTCATAAACTGGGTCTTAGTCGTATGTGTCAAGTGGGGTCCTTTCTGATGATTTTGAAAGTGGAGGTTCCTGTTCGGGTTAAAAATATAATACGAAACTCACAAAAACTTCATAAATATTATACAATGAAACAACTAATTTTCAACCTCAAAAACATCTTTTTTTTTACTTGTTTTATAACCGACTATTTATCAACAACTTATACATTATCTTGTTGTCTAATGAGAACAAAAAACAATATATTGTACCCTCCGGGAATTACAAAAAGTGCGGAAAAAGCCTGAAAATCACTCTGAAACGGGGAAGAAAATTGACCGCATTTTTATCCTGAAATGCGATTGAAAGGTGGATGAAATATATATCATTTTTATTCAGAACAACCAGTAATTTTATTAAAAAAAATAATTTTACAGAATGAAATCCATTTTTATTCTTCATCACAACGGCGGCCAATACTTTACAATTGAAAGCAATTAAAACAGGTAACATTTGGGTTATCTTTCTTTGTGTTTGAATTTATTTTCAATATCGTTACGCAGACACCGTCACACAAACGGATATTCAGGAAACAAATATTATGAAATTTATTGCAGACTTCCATATCCATTCCCATTTTTCTATTGCTACTAGTAAACAGCTTATCCCGGAGTATCTCGATTACTGGGCGCGCTTGAAAGGTATATCCGTAGTCGGCACCGGTGATTTCACCCATCCGGGGTGGACTGCAGAGCTCAGGGAAAAACTGGAGCCTGCCGAACCGGGGCTCTTTACTCTGAAAAAAACACTGACCGTCGATCCCTCACCGGTGGCTCCCACTCTCACGGAAACAGTGGTTCGGTTCGTGCTCACCGCCGAAGTGAGCAGCATCTATAAAAAAAACGGCAGAGTGCGCAAGGTGCATAATGTCATTTTCGCCCCGGACTTTAAGACTGTTGAGAAAATACAGCGGGCCTTGATCAAAATCGGCGGCAATATCACCTCCGACGGCCGGCCCATACTGGGACTTGATTCACGCGATCTGCTCGAAATTGCCTTGACCGCCTCGGAGGATATTTTTTTCGTTCCTGCGCATATCTGGACTCCATGGTTTTCTGCCCTCGGCGCCAAGTCCGGTTTTGATACCATTGATGAGTGCTATGACGATTTATCCGACTATATCTACGCCGTTGAAACCGGCCTCTCCTCCGATCCGGCAATGAACTGGATCTGCAGCTTTCTTGACAAATACACCATTATATCAAACTCCGACGCCCACTCACCGGAAAAACTCGGACGGGAAGCGAACATTTTTAATGCCGGTTTATCGTACAACGCAATTACCAATACACTGAAAACAGGTGACCCTGAACGGTTTCTCGGCACCATAGAATTCTTCCCGCAGGAAGGTAAATACCATTATGACGGGCATCGAAAGTGTGGTATTCTCTGGAATCCGGTCGAAACATTGCGCAATAACAGCATCTGTCCCCGGTGTAATAAAAAAGTTACCGTCGGTGTCATGAACCGGGTGGTGCAGCTCTCTGACCGTGAGAATCCCGATGACAGAGAGAGCAGGCATCCCTATACCTGTATAATACCCCTACCCGAGATTCTCTCTGAAATTACCGGCGTCGGTCCGTCATCGAAAAAAATCAGGTCGCTCTACCGGGAACTGATAGGGAAACTGGGCACGGAATTTACCATTCTGTTAAGCAAGCCGACTGAAGATATCGCCGCAGCCGGGTATCGCGAACTGGCTGAGGCAATCCGGCGGATGCGAAATAGAGAGGTTATCGTCACCGAGGGCTTTGACGGCGAGTTCGGCCGCATAACCGTCTTTCACCCGCAGGAACGACACACTTTTTCTTCACAGGAATCACTGTTTGACACCGCACCGCCCTCCGTTTCGAGCGGTGGTAAAAGAAAAATGATCAATTTTGATCTTGCCGAATACCGGCGATTGGAACAGATACGGCGGCAATCCGAGGATATGCTCGTCAGTAAAGCTGCCGAACCGTGCGCACCGTATCATACTACCGATCCTCTCGGCCATCTGAATGCCGAGCAGCGGGAAGCGGCGGCGCATTATGCCGGCCCGGCCATTGTTCTTGCCGGTCCCGGCACAGGAAAAACACACGTGCTTACCTGCAGAATCGCATCCCTGCTGCTGCACCACTGCGTGCAACCGGACCATATCATGGCCGTAACCTTCACCAACAAGGCTGCCGGTGAAATGATAAAACGGCTTTCAACGCTCCTCCCCGACAAAACAGCTCTTGACAAACTCACCATCTCAACCTTTCATGCACTCGGCTGCAGTATACTTAGAAAATATGCACGAGTATTCAACAGAACCGACTCGTTTACAATTATCGATGAAGATGAAAAACGACACTTTCTTCTCAGCGCTGTCGGGTGTGACAAAAAGGATACTAAACAGATATCAGATACCATTGCCAATTCAAAGCAACAATTGAGGAATATCGAAGATTCTAATGACTCAACAGTTACAAAGCCGTTTACCCGTTATGAAGCGGTATTGCAGCGGCAGAACGTATTCGACTTTGATGATTTAATTTACAAACCAGTACAGCTCCTTCAAAATCATCCTGACATTCAAGCGCTGTATCAGAAAAAGTTTAAATGGATTCTTATCGATGAGTATCAGGATATTAATTTCGCGCAATATCACCTGATTAAGAATTTCATCAACGGTACCAAAGACAACCTTTTTGTAATCGGTGATTCCAATCAGGCAATTTATGGATTCCGTGGTGCTAATGTAACCTATATTCAGACCTTTCTTCAGGATTTCCCCGATGCGGTGGAGTATAAACTGAAGCAAAGCTATCGCTGCTCAAACAGAATTCTGAAAGCATCCGGACAGATTATCAGTGATGGATCGGAAGAAAAATTTCTGAAAGGGTTGCATGAAGGTGTTAAGATTACCATATCCCCGCAGAACACCGAAAAGAGCGAAGGTGAATTCATCGCCCGCACCATAGAAGAGATGATCGGCGGCCTGCGCTTCTTTTCTATTGACAGCGACATTACTGAGGGCAACCGTACAGCTGAAATTTCGAGCCTCTCTGACTTTGCCGTTCTCTGCAGAATAGGCAGACAGATGCAGGCTGTTGAAAAAGCCTTCCATGATCACAGTATTCCCTGTCAATGTGTCGGGAATATACCCTTTTTCAGGAAAGAACCGGTAAAAACAGTAGTACAACTATTAAAGTTTTCACAGAATCCACAGCTTACAATGCTTAAAGAAATTATCAGTTCAAAATTATCAGTTTTACCGGATGATATTATACGGAGCGCCGAGTTGTTACACACCAGGAAATCAGTAAAAGCAAAAATAAAATTTCTCTGTGACAATCTGTTCGCATCCTTACCTGAGGAATATGATGATACTGATTTTACCGAGCTCCTTGATCTGAGTGCATCATATAAAAACAATACCGACCAGTTCCTTACTGCTTCAGCTATCAGCAGCCCGGCAGACACCTATAAATCTAATATCGAAGCTGTTACACTTATGACACTCCACGCAGCAAAGGGACTCGAATTCCCCTGCGTGTTTATCGCTGGTTGTGAGGACGGATTGCTTCCCTATACCATAATGGAAAATCAGCACTCTGAGTATAACGAAGAAAAACGGCTCCTGTACGTGGGCATGACCCGTGCGCAGAAATTTCTTATCCTTTCTCATGCGAAAAAGAGATTCATCTTCGGCAGGGAACTTTCGCAGAAACGCAGCCCCTTTCTGGACAGTATTGAGAAGGAGCTTCTTGAAGAACGAAAGTATAAATATCAAAGGAAACAGAAGGAAGAGGATTTGCAGATGAGTCTGTTCTGAAAGATTACACTATTCCTAAAAAACGCTCACTATTGTAAAAATGATATGTTGAATATATTTTCTCACGACTAATCAGATACCATCTTAGTATAGACCTAATTCAACCCCAAATTACCTATTCCATGATATAATGTGCAAAATACGACATTGATGTCGCAGAATTTTAATAGTGGTAAAAATTATCTTACCCTTTCTGAACAAGACATGAAAATCTGACAGTACTGAACCAGGGACTGTCAGTCCCAGGTTCGGGACGGTTTGTTAGATTCCACGCAAAAACACTTAAAAAAGCGGAATTTATACGTGGTATAAGATTTGCTTAAAATGCGTTTCTTTAGGTAAAATCTTCTTGAAAAATGCATTAATATGATGGAATCACAGACAGATTTATCAACACAAAATATTTTGATTAGTAAAAATTCGACATATAAATATATCAACACTACAAGGAGGCATAATGCTTAAATCACTTAAAATTGTTACGAGCCTGGTACTTGTCCTGGTTCTTCTCTTTCTTTTTTGTACCGAGGCCGAAAACCCCTTTAATGAAACCGACAATGTGGCCGTTAAGGTAGCAATACCCGACCGTCCGGATTCTTTTTTATGGAATCTTGGCGATACGGTCCCGGTGAATCTGACAGTCTCTTATATACGGCTTATAGATTCAATCTACATTGATTTCGGAGAACCGGCCGACACGGTGGACAATGACACATTGTACCATGTCTATTCAGATTTAGCGGCCGACACCGTATTACAATTTAACCATGTCTTTTCCGACACAGGCACAAAAATTGTGCGGGTTTATGCTTACCTGAATGCCTCAACTGAGACAAGGAATGATTCTGCAGCTACCGCAATAGGTATCGCTCCTGCTATTGATACGCAGGGAGTATCGGGTATTGCTTCCGTAGGCGAGCCTTTTTACCTGTTTGCCAGTGCAAGCGGCTCCCCTCCCATACTGTTTCAGTGGTATAAAAATGACACTGTCTTTACCCGTACCTATTCAGACACCCTTGCTTTCGACACACTTACCTATGCCGACAGTGGCAGATATCACTGCGTTATAAGTAACCAATGGGGAGCATTAAAGAGTTTTACCGATACAATTAAACCTGTTAACACCAATATCGCACCACAAATAGTCACGCATCCCCAGAATCAGGAAGTCACTATCGGTAATCCCGCAACATTTACCATTGCGGTAACAGGTACTAATTTAAAATACCAGTGGCAGAAAGATACTGTTAATATTATTAATGCCAATTCCGCCGGTTATACCACACCTGCAGTGACAAAAGCTGATGATAGTACTGCATATCGCTGTATAGTATCAAACAAACTTGGAACCGTTATCAGTAATACCGCCATATTAACAGTAGTGGATTCTGTGGTCTCTCCGCAAATTACGGCAAATCCTTTACCAGTCGCTGTAACCGAAGGAGAAAAAGCAACATTCAGCGTTACGGCAACGGGTACTAATCTCAAGTACCAGTGGCAGAAGGATAATGTTGCTATCTCAGGAGCAACGGCAGAAAGCTATACTACCCCGCAATCAACGCTGGCGGACGACGGCACAACCTACCGTTGTATCGTTTCCAATACAGTCGGTGCAGATACCAGTACCGCAGCCCTGCTGACCGTTTCTCAGCAGATCCTGCCCCCGCAGATAACCCAGGATCCGAAAAATGACACTATAACCGAAGGCGAAACTACCGTTTTCAGTATATCGGCAACGGGTACCAATCTCAAATATCAATGGCAAAAAGACGGTACCGATATATCCGGGGCAAATTCATCAAGCTACACAACACCTGCTACAACGCTCAATGATGATGGAACGAAATTTGTCTGTGTTGTTTCGAATGCAGGCGGCAGTGTAACCAGTGCAGAAGCCACACTTTCCGTTTCTGAAAACGGTCCCCAGATAAAAAACCACCCCAGTGATATAACTGTTATACTCGGCCAGACAGCGACCTTTACCATAGGGGCATCAGGGACCAATTTAACCTATCGGTGGCAGAAAAACGGAACCGATATTTCAGGAGCGACTGCATCCAGTTACACCACTCCAGCCACGACACTTCCTGATAACGGTGCACAGTTCCGTTGTGTAGTTACCAACAGTGGAGGCATTGCCACCAGTAATCCTGCGACCTTAACAGTGAGCGAATTACCGCCGACTATTACATCCCCTCCGACTGATGCCACTGTCAAACTTGGCAATCAGGCGACATTTACTGTTGGTGCTTCCGGGACAAACAGGGTGTACCAGTGGCAGGTAAAACCGCCAAGCGGATCATGGCAAAATATTGCCGGAGCAACCAACACCACCTATACTACACCGCCTACGACAATCAGCTATCACGGCAACCAGTATAGATGCCATGTCTCTAATTCCGGGGGAGGGGTAAACAGCGATCCTGCGACACTGACAGTAACGGAAGACAAACCGGCCATAACCGTAGATCCCAGTAATCAGACGGTCACCCAACCAAACACCGCTACCTTTTCTGTCACTGCAACCGGAACAAACAGAGTGTATCAATGGCAAATATACGGCAGTGGGGTCTGGGGAGATATTTCAGGTGCGAATGGAACGAGTTATACAACTCCTGCGACAACACTTGGCGATAACGGTAATAAATATAGATGTGTCGTATCAAACAGTGGTGGAAGCGCAATCAGTAGTGAGGCCACTTTGACCGTAAATGAAAGCTTACCGGTGATCGATTCGGATCCTGGCGATAAAACTGTTATTCTCGGTAATACTGCAACCTTCTCTGTTGCAGCCACCGGAACAAACCTGACATACCAATGGCAACGGAAACCTTCCGGCGGTAGTTTCACTAATGTTTCATCAGGAGGGACATCAAGCAGTTATACAACTCCTGCAACGGTAAAAGGCGACGATAATGCGCAATACCGCTGTCGTGTTTCAAATAGTGCGGGAGGCGTAAACAGTGCTGCAGCAACTCTCCGTGTCTATTGGGCGCCACAATTCACCACAACATTGCCAACTACCACCGTAGCGCCGATTGATGAAAGTAAACTGCTCCAGATTGCTGTTGATGCAAATCCTGCAGCGTCTTTTGTATGGAAGAAAAATGGAGTGACAGTAGCTACCAGTGGAACAAGCTACAATATAACAGGCGTAACCATTGGAATGGACGGTGATAATTATTCAGTTACTGCCACTAATGCATATGGAAACCCTTCCCAGTCAACAGCAATAGATGTTAAACTGGTAGATCCGCGTGATGGGCAGGAATATGACATTGTTCAACTGGGTACGCAAATCTGGACTACAGAAAATATGCGATATGACAACGGTACGAAGAGTGTACCTCATCCTACAAATCCAGCTACTAATGGATATTATTACAGTTTCTGGACACCCTCCGAAGCTTGCCCAACCGGTTGGAAAATTGGAGACAGTGGTGACTGGGAAGCTCTGGGAACCTGGCTCGGCACACAAGGCAAAACAGGTCAGGATTTAAAATCCGGTACCTGGAATGGGGAAGGCAATCTTACCAGCAGCGTTGGATTTGACGCTCTCGCAGCCGGCCAGTTCACCGGAACGACCGATTTAACCGGTCAGCTTGATTATGCATATTTCAGCACGTCCTCCACAGTAACGGTGGCACAGAATGTTGCATTAAGGATTATTGCCGGACTAAACAAACAATCTACGGAACTTTCCGTAGAAGGGTTGTATAATTTAAATTCAACTGAACATTTTAACTCTGTTCGTTGTTTAAAGGAATAAGTACTCTTTACACATTGAGATATATTAAAGGAAAAGGGTAACAAGCTGTTACCCTTTTCTTGTCTAAAGTGCATTCGCCCTTTATTTTAAAACCAAAAGAATTTTTCCTTTCTTTACTCAATATTATGATAAAAGAAACACCTTCTCTACTGTCAAATCGTACATTTTCTTATCCTGCACTCTTTCTGGCTATTACTTTGCGGCCCCTGTATTATGGATGCTCTTTGATCATGGCATGACCGGCAACTTCACCTATTCATCCGATTTAACCTATCAATATGCCAAAATCCTGGGAATGCCACTAATCGGCTTCACCGATTTCTGGCCGACGATTTTAAAAAGTCTGTCGGGCAGATTTTTTATTATAGCAATTATTCCCGGTATTGTATCGCTGATATACTTTTATAAAACCTCTGGTAGTACATATACGGTTTCTTACCTTTTCTGTCCCCGTTTTTTATTTTTATACGGCATGTTTATTTACAAAAGTTAAGTCGGACAAATCGACCTTTT
This sequence comes from uncultured Fibrobacterota bacterium, assembly GCA_964543525.1. GTDB lineage: Bacteria > Fibrobacterota > Chitinivibrionia > Chitinivibrionales > JANQEN01 > CBDVBE01. The sequence continues at coordinate 15,130 of CAZIYW010000113.1, forward strand.
TACTGATAATAATTGCCTTTATAGCTGTCTGTTTTAAATTTGATATGATAAAATTCGCCCGGAGCCGTATCAGGTGGGAACAGATTATTACCTCGGACAGTTAACCCGGTTAAAACGACATCTGGATTTTTATTCCTCCCCCGCTCAGGTACTCGTTAATCTCCCGAGAGGATTTGCAGATGAGTCTGTTTTAATAGAGCTACTTCATTTTCAATAATATCCAAGATTTAAAAAAGGTATTCTTTCACCTCAGCCGATGTTCTGGGAAGCGCCAAAACCCTTTTCTCTTTATCAAGCAGAATCATTGTAGGGGTAGCATACAGGAAATAGTCATTCGCCAATTCACTGTTCCATCCGGTATCCTCAAGACAATCTATCCAACTAAAATTATTGCTTTTTACAACCCGTTCCCATTCAGTCCTTACAGTATCGAGAGAAATTGCCAGTACGGCAAACTTCTTTGGCCCATGTTTTTGGTACATCGTATGAAGCTCAGGCAAAATTTTTCTGCAGTGCGGACACCAGCTTGCCCAAAAAACTATTAGTACCTTTTCCGCATCCATATCATACAACCGTATCGTCTTACCGTTTTTATCAAGAGCCGTAATAGACGGCACTTTATTTCCGGGGGATAATAATCTTGCATGCTTAAGTCTGTACTGCATCTTTTCTTTTCGCCCTTCCTCAACACACGTGTTTTCCAGCAAATACTTTTCCGTGATATAACTGGTGACAGCATCAAAATCCAGTTTCTCAAAACCGTGTGACAGGTAATCAATAAAAAAAGCATGCATCCTGTCATTTCCCTGTGTCTTTGCCAAAATTGAATCAACAACATTTTTATATATTTCCTGCTGTTCCATTCTGCTGATAGAACCGTTTGCATAAATACGTACGTATGAAAAGACAATTTGCGTTAAAAGAGGGCTGCGCAGTAAAAGGGTATCGGAAAAATCAACATGATTAAAATAATGACTTTTCATATATTCAATTTTTTCACGGTTATCCATCTGAACAGGTGCCCAATCAGTCTGCTCAGATTTAATAATTCTATTAAGAAAAGACCCTTTATTCAGCTTTTTTATACGTGTAACACATTTCCTGTACTCATTTTGCACAGACTTTACCTGACGGATAATCTCCGTATAAAACGCTTCATCGGGATTATAGTACTTGCACAACTGATGCAATAATGACATCCTGTGGTTATACTCTTCTTTATGGCGTAAATAATTGTAGTAAGACTCATTTTCCCGCGATTTTCTAATACGTAAACTATCAAGAGGGTTTGTGTAGTATGTGTGTACCCTTACGACGGTATCGGTACAATTGATGATGATATCCAAACGACTGCGGCCGAAAATCAAACGAAATAATCCGGGAGTTTTGAGTGTGTTTCGGGGTATTTTGAATGTATAGCAGCTATCTGATCCCGCTGACGCAGAATCAATAACAGTCACTTTGTCACCCCAATATGAAGCAAGATATATTTGAGGTACTGACAGGTTTTTAACGAGGACCTGTATCGTTATCGTATCTTCACGATTACCGAGAGTGAATGATGAACATACAAGAAGAAAAATCTGCAAATTTCTGATCATAATACCACTTGAAAAGTATTAATAGGGCATTCTAATTTTAACACCGCGTTTTACCAGATACTCTTTAACTTCCCTCACAGTATACTCACCATAATGGAGCATTGAGGCAATCAGCGCGGCGTCTGCTTTACCTTCGGTAAGGACATCATAGAGGTGCCCGGGCTCACCGCCGCCGCCTGAAGCTATAACGGGAATGGATACATTTTCAGCAACGGTCCGGGTGAGAGTAATTTCATACCCCTCTTTCGTCCCGTCGGCATCGATAGAATTAACTACTATTTCGCCGGCACCAAGCTCTTCGCCACGCCGGGCCCATTCGATTGCATCAATACCCATCGGTGTTCTGCCGCCATTGATAACGATTTCATATCCGGAAGGAGTTGCTTCGGCAGGTTCAACACGGAGAACATCCATTGAAAGCACGACACATTGAGCGCCAAACGCTTTTGAAGCATCTGCAATGAGCTGTGGATTTTTCACCGCCGCAGTATTTACATTGACCTTCTCAGCACCGGCCAGGAGCACCCTGCTGCAATCCTCCACGGTGCGAAGGCCGCCGCCCACTGAAAAGGGTATAAATACCTGCGACGCCACCTCACTGACCACATCGATCATTATA
>CAZIYW010000114.1:0-17274 GCA_964543525.1 uncultured Fibrobacterota bacterium
GAGATGGCGGAGTATGTGAAAAACAGCAGTCAGCGTTCAGTACTCAGTGCTTGAAAATAAACGGTTGATTAGTTTTTATTAGATAGTGATTAATTTCGAATCCATATTCAAGGGTACCCCCTAAATCCCCCAGAGGAGGACTTATGAGGTATCAGTTTAATTATTAGACGTCTTAATATAGAGTCCTCCTGCGGGGGCGCTCTTGTTAAGTGTTAACATAAATAAACCTGTAAAGACGAGAGGTACTAATGCAGGCAATTACATTACACGACAGTATCTTCTGGGTAGGCGGTGTTGACTGGGAACTGAGAAACTTTCACGGATACCTTACCCAGCGAGGCTCATCCTATAATGCTTATCTGATTGTTGACGAAAAGGTAACACTGATTGACACCGTAAAATATTACCTTGCCGATGAAATGTTCACCAGGATTTCAACAATAATCGATCCGGCTCGGATAGATTATGTGGTATCAAACCATGTTGAAATGGATCACTCCGGCTCACTGCCGTATATTATGGAAAAAACACCGAATGCAACCATTATAACGAGCCCGAACGGTGAAAAGGGGTTGAAGGCGCACTATACCGGCGAATGGAAGTATCAGGTAGTTAACACCGGTGACAGTATCTCCCTCGGTAAAAGAAGCTTGCAGTTTGTATTAACCCCCATGGTACACTGGCCCGACAACATGGTCAGTTATATGCCGGAGGAGAAGATACTCTTTTCAAACGATGCCTTTGGTCAGCATATTGCAGCCAGTGAACGGTTCGATGATGAATACCCTCTTGATATTATCATTGAGGAGGCCAGGAAATATTATGCAAATATTGTGCTGCCCTATTCCAAACAGGTGCAGAAAGCGCTCGAAGTCGCCGCACCGCTGGCAATAGAGATGATTGCACCGAGTCACGGTCTTGTATGGCGGAGTAATATCGGCAGAATACTTGAGGAGTACCAAAAATGGTCGGGAAATGTTACTGAAAAGAAAGCGGTTATTGTCTATGATACCATGTGGCACTCTACTGAAAAAATGGCCAGTGCAATTCATCAGGCATTCGAGGAGAAGAGCTATCGGCCAGTGCTGTTAAATCTCCAGCACAACCATATATCGGATATTATGACCGAGGTTATCATGGCTGAATATATCTGTGTCGGATCGCCGACCCTGAATAAAAACCTCATGCCCTCTGTAGCATCATTTTTAACGTACCTCAAAGGACTTTCTCCCAAAGGAAGAAAAGCAATTGCGTTCGGTTCTTACGGGTGGGGGAGTATGAGCGTGAAACAGATTGAAGGGTATCTGAACGATTCAGGATTTGAGGTTATTGATGCTGTTGATGTGAAGTATATTCCTTCAGAGGAGTTTTTGCGTGAGCTGAAGGAACGTGTGCAGTCAAATATATAGCGAGTTACTGGTATGGTGGGTTGCAAATAGTTACAGATGAGAATTTTCAGTTCTCTGCCGTCAGCAGATGAATCATCCTGCCGGGAAAGCGCAAATCCCGAAAGAATCGGGATGGGGAACCGGCATATCATGCAGTGTTTCTTTTAATCCGTTTCAACGGATTTTTCACTTCTCAAAGAGGGGTTTCAACCCGTTTTACTTATCCCCAAAAACAAATCAATCAACCCGTTGCTTTTAACGCTTTACACCGATCAGAATCTCATAAACAGCTTTTCCATTCACAACATCCTGCGTCGTAATTACCGCCTTGTATGTACCGTTACCAACGATACGTCCGCTGCTATTATACCCGTACCACGCAAAGTAGAGATTTCCGTTACTGTCGTAAGAAAGCGGTAGATTGTTCTGCACCGTGTTACCCGGCATATCGAAGATTGACACAGACCCTTTTGTGAAGTAGCGGTTACATGATGGGATGTTGTTGGGCTTTTTAACCAGGATCAGGGTACCGTTTTGCTTTGCTGTCCGTCTCTGCACACCGGCAGGCAGCATGGATTCGTCAGGGGTAAAGGGATTGGGAACGACAGTAATGGTTACTGAACCTTCCGAATCGGTTATTATATCGTCAAGGGGTATAGTGGCCGTTTTATGTGTGACCCGGTTTTCCGAATAGCGCGCACGGTAGTGCAGATCAAATACCGGCATCTTTTCGGGATTTGATACTCTAATGGTTATTATAGCGGTGCGTTGTCCCGGAATATGGAGATTGAGCGGTGAAGCAGTATAGAGCAGTACTTCATTATTGGTGTTGTTGAAGCCGTTTGTGCTGAAATCACCGCTCAGACCTGCAACCGATTCTATGGTAATATCCTGCGGAAAAGAAAGGAGTATCCCTTCGGACAGTGGGATATCTTCAGGAAGTGTGATTGTTATTATATACGTATGAGAACTCTTTTCCTGAGCTGATATTAATGTTTGGTCAAAAGGTGTGGCATTGACAGTCCGGAATAATTTCTTGTCGGCGTTTAAAATGATATCACGCTCCCGTGAAGCATAAACGTCATGGCTCAGCATGCATTTTCTGCTGTAATTCCAGGATATGACAAATGCGGAAAGATCTTCCAGATTGAATATGCTGTCCTCGAGGACCGTGACATTAGGAAAAGTTCCTTGTACGGGTCCGGTGTTTTTCGAGTAGTCCCCGGTGTGCCAGGCAATAACGAATGTATCGAGGTCAGCCAGGTCAACATAGCCGTTGCAGTTGAAATCGCCGAGAAACCTGCGAAACAGTAAAGAGACGGTATCGAAATTGCTGATATCATTATCTGCACAGAAGATAATAAATTCTGCGCCGATTGAATCACCGTAATCGTCGAAGGTATAATTAAACCCGAAGGTTGAGACTTCATACTGCTCTGCAGTTACCGTTGTTATTTCATCCGGCAACGTGAAGGGGTGAAAGACGGTTTGGGGAAACACACGGTATTCACACCAGTTGGATATGGTATCGGATTCGGAGTCGGCAACGGCAAATTTGATTTCTGCAGATATGGGAAGGATCGAGTCCTCAAGATTTTTTGTCGCAGGAGTAAAGGTAATTCGCGGCGGCAGGTTGTTGTCGAGATGAAAGGGGAGGCTCTTTTTCCAGACGCCTTCAAATTTAGCCGTGGGCTTGATCCTTAGCCGGACCTTATCGATATCGACATGAGGAAGATCTATATGTGACAGCCAGATTAGGGTATCCTGCTTGGCTGCTGGCCAGGCATACATCACCGGTCCGGTAAGTGTTGCAGTATGCCAGGAGATGTTATCCGCCGAGTATTCCACCGCCATCCGCACCGTGTCCTTGCCGTCATAAATTACCCGGTAGGGGAAGTATACCGAATCACTTACTTCAGTCAGCATATAATTAAGATACAGATCGGGCGCCATCTGGCCGAGGTGGAAGCCTATTGTATCCCAGGCGCTTGTATCGGTATCGAACGCGGCAAGCCGCACAAGCATGGTGTCTGTAAATCCGGGCACATCAACCTTGCTTTTCCATACAATACTTATGGTGTCGTTATCATATTCCGATTTTTCAAGAATACCGATAGCTTTTTCCAGTGTTGCATTTCTCCAGGTAGAGTTACCGGCACGAAAATACTGGAACGAAACGCGCAGCGGATCGAATTCGAAGTCGGTATATACGCTTTTAAAATAGACCTTGTCAATGGTGACCACCGGATTCGGCAGAAGTTTTGCCGTGGGAGCACGATTGTTGTCAAGGACGAAATAGTTGGAATAGGCATAGTTACCGGTTTTATGACTGAATGCACGAAGTCGGATTCGAACTTTATTATAATCCGTATTGCCGAGATCATCACGGGATTTCCATTCGATATATCCCGAGTCATTATAAGGCCCGTATTTCATGACACCTTTGAATGAACCTTTTTCCCAGAAACTGCTTTCAGTATCATAGTAGCCGGTTACCGTTATTGAATCCAGGGTGTTGCTATTTATACGGAATCGTACAGGGACATCGCCCGACTGCTCGTCAACAATAGGGTAAACGGTAAGCTCGGGACCTTTGTCACTGTAGTAAAATCCCACTTCATTGCTGTACTGACCATAATCATTATCCTTTGCCCTGAATCGCATCCATATCGTATCGGCGTAATTATTTATGTCATAATCACCACGCCAGGTGAATGTAAGAATCTTTCCGGCATACTCAGAACTGTCAATATTATAGAGACTTTCTTTCATGTGTGCCGTATTCCAGGTCGATGATAGATGTTTCCGGTAATAAAATTTCATACTTCTTATTTCATCGAACTCAGTGTCAGACAATGCAATCTTAACAGGCACCTCGTCCATTTGTGTTCCCGACGGAGCGGAAGTAATATAAGCAACGGGGATTTTATTGTTGTCGAGATGAAACTTGTTTGTGGTTGCGGCGGTACCCATCCCGGGATCATAGGGTATAGCCCGGAAAAAAACGCTGAAACTGTCGACCCCGGAAGCATCAATCCAGGAGAGCCATTTGATGGCGCCTTTATACTGGGCAGAGGTAATACCTGACAGAGAGTTTGCTGTAGTCGCATTGTGCCATGTTGAGCCGTTATCAAGCGAATACTGGCAGGCGAGAGAAATGGTGGAATTATCTTTATCGTACAGGATATAGGAAATGCAAACCGTGTCGGACTGCTCTCCCGAAACAGTGCCGAGTTTCACGATCGGCAGGGTAGACGAATTGTAGGGTACCTGAAGCGTCTGCGCTTTACCGAATGCATAATCCTTCGGTATTACCTTGCAGAACAGGGTCCCCGTTATCTCATATTTCGGCGGTTTTACATCATTGCGGGTCATCCATTTGAACGACCCGGTATACCCTGCCGGGAGTATGTTCTGGGTTGCTCCCGTCGTATTAGCCGGATACCATGTTGCATTGTCGCTGGAGAAGAAAACATCGAGATTGACGGTATCCTTTTCGGTGTCGGTGATAGTGTAGTTTATAACCGTGGTATCGCTGTACAGCGGTGAAACCTTGGTCAGTGAAATGGCGGGAACATGGTTGTTATTTATCTCAAGATCCCTGAGCATATCAAAAGTGCCTTCGAGTGTGGTGTCACTTACCCGCGCCCGTAAGGATACCGAATAACAATGTCTGTCCGGAAGGTCCGCTTTGGTATCCCAGTAAAAGTACCGATTGTAATTACTGCTCTGAATATTGTCAAGGTAACCTGAAACCGTTGCTTTCTGCCATTGCCCGCCCCTGGTTTTATATTCGACACCGCTGATAGTAAGCACATCCAGATTCGGATCGCTGAGTTTGTAATAAATTTTTTCCCGACCGCTTAATACTTTTTGTGGATCGGCTAATACCATACTTGGATTAAAAGCATCGCTCCTACAGGCAAAGGTGTCGTAGACCGCACTGGTGGTATAATTGCCGGTCAGGTCGAAAAGCGTGTCAATCGTTAGCTTATAAGGAACGCCCGGCAGTAACGGTAAATCGGTCTCGGCATAAAAGCGGCATCCGCCAAGATTGCCGGAATTACCGGTAAGAATGTCAGCAGATTCTATTGTCCGCGAGGCTGATCCGTTGAATTTAAGCGAATAGGGCGATGAGGTGAAATAATCTGTGGTTGTCGCAACATCAATAATGGTCGTCCATTTTATTGGGGAAATTACCGACGAGGGTATGCTGTCGTTGAATAGTATACTGTTGTCTTTTTTTATGACAACATCGTCAAGATAATAATTGTCAAAGTTGATACCTGAATTTCCCGCCTGCGTGAAACGAACCTTGAATTTCGGATGGAACGCATTTACATCTACAATGGAATCGGTGAATGTTGTCCAGTTCGGCGCGTCATCCGGCTCAATTGTCCGTACTTTCACCCAGGAGTTCAGTTTTGAATAGTAGAGTACAACCAGATCTTCCTGATTATCCGGTTGCTCTGGACCGGCTTTAACGCTGTAGGTAAGTGTAATAAGGGAACCGCTGTTATTGTTCGTATGTACTGCCGTGATTTTTCTTCCAAAATTCATGGTATACCGCCGGGTATCAAGGATTTTAACGCTGTCAATGTCACGGGGGAAATCGAGCAGCACAATATTTGTGTCTGCTGCGCCGCAGGCCCAGAAAAACGAAGGCGCTTCATTGTCGATACTCAGTTTTCCCGTCGGTGTGGCAAGGCCCTTCCGCCCCGTTACATTATCCTTTGCCGCAATTTTAAAAAGCACGTTGCTGCCGGCAAATCCCGAAAGGGTGGCTGCAGTGTTCCAGACAATGGTATCCTTCTTCGATGCGGTATGGCCGGAGGTTATTGTACTGGTACCGGGAAGCCAGTATGTTCCGTTATCCAGGGAGTAAACAGCGTTACATTTGGTCGGATTACTGTTCGCAGCGGTATAGCGGTACACGCAGGTACATGATCCGGTAATGATCGAGTCTGCGGTAAAGGCAACTGAATCTATTCGCGTCCGTGGAAAGAGCGCAGCAAAATTATACAGAGTGAAATTTGCAAGGGAGAATGCCTTGGTGGTTACCGGCGTACCTGTGTTGGTGTTGGCATCATAGGGAGTAAGTTTCAGTTGAACGGCGGCAAAGTTGGAGATACCAAGATCGTCGTAGGATTTCCAGTAAATAGTGTCATACTCTGAATTGTTGGATTGAAATACCCTGTTTGTTACCGTTGCCGGCAGCCATGACGAACCGTTGTCCGTGGAATAGACAACGGAAACGGTGCAGATGTCATTTTCGGCGTCTGCCAGTCGAAAGGGAACCGTAATGATATTAGCACTGTTGTCAGACGGTGAAATAAACGATACGATGAATGGCGCCTGATTCTGCGCCGATACAGAACAGATACCTATTAAAATAATAATACATAATCTTCTCATAATTTAATTCTCCACATACGAAATATGTATTGATGCTGAGGTGAGTGAAACGGCCACCTTTTCATTACGAATATCTTTCAGCCGGCCCTTGACCAGTGACAGATTGCAGGTACCGGGTTTTTTTGCAATAAAGTACATTCTTATTACTCTACCGGACCCGGGAAGACCATCGACAGTGCCGTTGGCAAAAGCAAAGTCAAAGATTATTGTATCCCTCGCCGCACTATAACTGGTAAAATGTATCAGCGTACCTTCACCGGCCAGGAAATAGTACAGGGGATCCGATTCAGGATATACAATACTGTCACAGGTGATATATTCATTTTCATAACAGAAACAGAGCTCGCCTGCAACAATGGAATCAGCGATGTCGTCGAGATTGAGGTCAATATAGAAACCGGGATCTATCAGGGGGTTTACAAGAATATATGACGGGGAAAGCTGTACCGATTGTGTGTCGTTGTTAATGGGAAACCGGTAATCAAATGTATCGGTATACAGAGCGTTACCAGGATATCTGCCGAGTATGGTAAGCTCCCACTGCTGATCTCCGATATTGTCCGATAGACCCCGGAATACCAATGTATCGGGATCGTCGGAGAAGGAGGAGAATATCGACGTGGCGGTATAATCCGAGAGCTTGATTCGGCAGGCGAATTCAAGCGTGCCGAATTCAGCTTCGGGAGTAAAGCAAATCACGATTGAATCGCCACCCTGCATCCCGGGGGGAAAGAATATATGGGAGGAAATATCAGGTACCGCGTCAAAGGGAGATATTTCCAGTTCCGATTCGGACGGTATGGCACACCCGACAATAAGGGCTACTGTTACCGCACAACCTGTTTTCAGTATTTTGTAAAGTAAGAGCTTCATACTTGGTGCTCCATATTTTTTAAAAGTCAATGGTAATATTCTTTTTTCCCGGTATCGGATTTATGGTCACTTTTGTATTCGGGTCGATGGCAAAGAAAAAGGCATCACCAACATTGGCGGCCCAGACCACTCCCAGGGTTGCCAGTGATACAATAAAAATATTCTGCGAGGCCCGCCAGTCGCCTAATGCATCGCGTCGTTTATCGTCATATTTCTGCCGGGCAAACGCATTTGATTCAGTAAGGTATTTGTCGTTGTATTCGTTGAAATCATTTTTATTGTTTATCAGTGCTATACAGGAAATGCCGGTAATCAGGGCCGAGGTTCCGGTTGCAATTGGCCAGATCCACCACTTGTCGCGCTCGGAATAATACTGTCCGAATCCCGGAAGCGCAAGGCTGCGAAGAATTATCGGCTGACTGTCATAGGGCTCCCACGTGAACGTAAAGATCGTATCGTTTTCGGGTACTGTAATGACCTTCCGTAATGGGTTATAGCCCGGTTTGCGGAAGATACATTCGTAGGTATTTCCCCGAAACAGCTCAATGTCATCTTCACCGGTGGTTTGTTCGACAACCGTCTGCTCACCGGTTTTAATACTTCTGAAATATGCCCGGGCATACCGGACTTTCGTGGTAAAACGTACATTCGCCGTTTTCGGAAGAAAGGAAACGGATATTAGTGCTCGATTTTTTTCCTTGTCAAGAGTCAGTCCGGCTTTAAGGCCCGATGACTTTATAATTGACGGCGGTCCGTAGGGATTTTGAAAATCAATAAGCAGTGTTCCCTGCCGATACGGCTTCTGCGGTGTAACGGTGACGGAATTTATATCATACCGGTTAAGCGGCAGCTTTACCGCTGATTTACCCAGATTACGACTGCTTTTTCGCGTGTTAATCGTCAGCGGTGACGGCATACCGGCGAATGAGGAATCGCATTGCATCACGGTTGTCCATCCTGCCGGAGCAAGAGTTACCTGCATAAGCAGGGCGCGGGACTCAGGCTTGAATTTTGATGTAATACGCGTCCGGGGCGCCTGAGAAGAATCAATGTGTATCGAGTTGTGATAAAAACCGATATCTATTTTCTGAATTTTTTTAAATCCCGAATAATCCAGTCCCAGATGTATGGTACTGTCCGGCGACATGAAACTGATCAGGGTATCGGAAAAGGTATCAGTGCTGGTGGTAATAAGCAGGGTTTCATAGACATCCTTGCCTTTGACCTGCATTACTATCTTGCAGGGTTCAGGCAAAGAGTCCGTTGAGTCAGGCGGCTGTATTGTCCTCTCAGGTGAATCAGTCGTTTTTTCTGCTGCTGCGGCGGACTCCACCTGTTTCTGAGAATCGTCCTCTGCTTTTACCTGCTGCGTATCTATCCCGGTGGTATCCGACTGTTTCACTGATGCCCCGGTTGCTTTTAACGGTTTTGTATCCCTTTTAGCGGCATCGCCGGGCTGACCGAATATATCGATAACTTCATCTTCATTCTCTGTATCATTACCGGAAGCCCCGGGCTGTTGTACAGATACACCGGTAGATTGTTCAGATCGCGCCTTTGCGCCGGCAGAACCTTCCTTTGCAGTAAGTGAATCCGCCGGGTAACTCGCCGCCGTTAACAATAATACGATAATGATAGCTGAGAAAATTCGAAACATGATTACTCCGGTATTTCTTTGGTTTTACTGTTTTCCGGTTTATAATATACGGTGTAAGTATGAGTTGTATCCGATTCACACTCACTGTTATCCCGTGCGTATATGTTAAGAGTATTACTCCCTTTTTCAAGATATACCGAATGTCGCCACAGGTAAGTGTCTTCCTGCCACGGATCCTCCTCGAGATCGACCGTGTCGCTGTTAATCTGCAGAAGGGACACATCAGATGAATCCCACACCTTACCAAAAATCTCAAGATTATTATACGCGGTTGTATCGGGAATGTCGCTGTATACGACAATACGGGGCGGTACTTTGTTTTCAAATCGTGCAGACACATCAGTTCTGCCGAAATCGTTTTTACCGGTCAGGCAGTAGTTGACAGAAGCGTCTTCGGCAACTTCGTAGTAGTCGGTGCATTCGGTGCCGGAAGACATTGTTGCAACGATGATATCTTCACGTTTTATAACTATTTTTGAATTGCTTTCGTATTCATAGGTAAAAGTTATAAGGATTGCTCCCGTATCCAGTTTTAAAAATGAGATATCCCGGGGAGGCAGGGGCCTGGGCTTATCGCCATCCGGGTCATACGGGTTGTTGAATCCGGGGAAACAGCCAACAAAGAGTAGAGATACTACCAGTGTGCCTAAAAGAATTCTGATTGCCTGTTTCGCTTCTGTCATAATTAAAACCTCCATACCAGTGATGCGGTTTGGGTATCGTATGATATTCGGGCCTGAGCCAGTTTCTTTTTCAGTATAAAGTTTGCCAGATAATAGGTAGAGAAACTCAGGGTGCCGGCTCCCAGTGTATGAAGCACGCAGCTCCAAACATATTCACGCTCTGTTTTTTCCCGGTAGTGTTGTATTTCAGAGGCGGTCCTGGCGTCGTTGTACTTATGCAGATTGTTATAGGAGTTAAGCATAAGAAGCGCTCCCATGCCGGTACAAAAGAGGCCGCTTCCCGCCGTGATTATAAAAACTTTTTTATCAAATGAGAAATAGTCGTTTAAACCTTCAGCGCCCTTTTTGCTGAACCTTTTATTAACCTGTTTGAAAAACCGGGGATGACCCAGGTGTTTATATGCCAGAAGCGTTTTATCCAGTTCCGGTATCCCGCCGGAATCAGGGATGCCGGTGTGGGTCAATGCAAATTGCTGCATCTGTTGTTGTAATGTTGCCTCAAGAGAAAGGCGGGTTGAATCCCAGGCGGTCAGGTAGGTAACATAGGTTACTGCATTGCTCGTCAGCCCGGTGGAGCCAAGGACAATCCGGTCAATGGTGTTTTTTATAACATCGTACCGGTTACGGTATTCGTCATAAACGGCGTACCTGGTATACAGATTGTCAAGATTTCGCTCCACACGTGTAATGCGGGAAAATACCGGAGATATGTCCCCGCCGTTCCTGATGGAATCCGCTGCCTGAAGCGTTAGCGTGTGGATGATTGAGTCAATCATTACCGAAGAACCGGAAGGCTTTTTCCTTAGGTTATCAATGTATTTTTCAAACTCGACGATGTTTTTTATTATGCCTTTTCTCTTTTCGATAAAGGTGAAAAGCTCTTTCTTCTGCAGAGTGGAAGGGGATTGTTCCTTTTGTTGAGTGCTGGTGAGATTATGCAGGGTCATTTCCTTGTAGTTATATACTTTTTGTTTAGGCGCCAGTTCATCGATTCGTTTCTGGTTATACTGGGCAAAGGCCTTTGCGATCTCTTCGGAGGAGATTGGTATCTGCGTTTTTTTTAGGTTCCGGATAATATTGACACTGCCGTCTCTGGCAGGCCCCTTTCGCGCCCGAACCAATTGCTCAAATGCAATGACCTCGTCGGCTGTTGAGAGGGCAGTATTGAACACCTCTGCCGGCAACTGCTTATCAAAGGGTAACGGTTTCATTACAGGAAGAAAATCGGTTGTTTTACAGATTACCGTTGATTTCGCAACCCGGCCGGCGATATAAAACTCCATCGAGACAGAATCGCCATTCGTTCGGGGAACAGGGCCGGCAATACCGTCAATTGAGGCGAACGACCTGTTATTCTCATCGACCAGCCGCCAGGTGTGGGTATGTTTCATTCTGTTGTCGGCATAAGCAAGGCGCTCTCCTTTTTGATCCTTACGGACATAAAAAAGGTAGGCGCCATCGAGGCTCCATGCAATACCGCTGTGTAGTTTAACATACTGGTCATAAGGTTTGAAGAAGCGTGTCTGCTCCAGTTTCCGCGTGAGTATATCGTAAGCCATTACAATAACCTGACCGCATCCGTCATGCTGTAATTTCGATTTGATGCTCGTCAGAACGGCAAGCCGCTGTCCGTCAGGCGACCAGGTACAGGAAGGAATAACCTTGTCTGTTTTAAAACTCTGGGGACGAATCGTTTCAAGGGTGAGCGTCCGCCTGCTGATATTGAGGTAGCCCATTGCCAGATAGGAATACTCTTTGTCGGATTTCTTTCCTCTCGCCACTACGGCAGCGATCTCAGGATCGACCGGATTGAAACTGATATATTCAATAATACTGTTTTCCAGTATGTCTTCACCACGGATTTGGAAATGAAACGTGTACAGAAGCTCTTCATTTTTAAATTCTGCACAGGAAAGCGTGTTATCGGTGATATACAGAAGTTTGCTGTTGCCGATAACATGAATCGAATGCACCGGTGTGTCGATTTTTTTCAGTCGTGTCGTGGTTCCGGGCGCATTACCTTTGATTGAAAACGTATATATCTTTCCGTTACTGAGTATAAATCCCCGGTCGCCGGCGGACGTTACCGCTACGGTGTTGTACAGCTGCGCCCCTGTATCGGACTGCACCTGTGGAACGGTATCATTTGTATGTAATTCCATAGATTGTTTTTCAGTACCCTGGTGAAAGTGTATACACTTAAAAATTCCTTTTGGGTTTTTGTAGATGAGCAGATTTCCCGAAAGAATGGAAAAAACGTTAACCGGTCCTGTCTCTTTCTCTGTTTTCCAGAGTGATTTGGTGTGTAAATCACGGGTTGCCGGCAGTCTGAGCGCGCCTTCCGGTGAAGCGGAAAGGGGTGAGTAGAATTGAACCCGCTCCAGAGAATCCCGACGAAGATATGAAATAAGGTAGGTTGCATAGGGATTGAAAAGGCTGCAACCGTCAAGGAGATAGATTCGCTCCACCTTATCAAAGGTATCGTGAAGAACATAGATGTAGCGGTTTTGGGCAACAGTCAGAGAGACAACGGCAAAAAAGACAATAAACGTTTTATTGATTTTTGTGTGCATGGATATAACAACTTGTTAAAATAAATAATTCGTGAATTATAAATATATTTTCTTACTATGTTAATCTACTACATAAAGATATACTATACGCACGTGCAGGACTGATTTTTTTTTAAAATAGGACACCTTTCATTATATTAGAGTAGGTTATCCTTTTTTTTCTTGCACAATAGTTAAACACAACGTCTGTAACTAATCAACTGACAGCTATGAGGAACATACGTTATGAAAATCCAAAGGTGTAGTAACTTTTTATCCCCGCCCGTGTTGTGAGGTCAATAGATTCCATCAATTAGTATTAATTGGTGTTTGTCCGAAAACCGGGTAAAACCATCAGATTTCTCCCCCGGATCGAAATGATATATCAGGAACTTTTCGGACATGTGCCAATTAGTTTCAGAACATATCCTGAAACCGTGTAACAATATCTATTATTTAAACAAATGCAATAATACAGACATCAGCAAAAAGTTTGCCACAAAAAAAATGCCGATTCCGCTTAAATTTTAGCGTTTATAAGGAATTGAGCGTCCCGGTTCCGGGACTACCGTCTCACTTCTGGGACTGTTGGTTGTATAGAGGGGGCAGTTTTAAAGAAAGTTATTCGTAAAAGCGCCTACACGCACTACTTAACTGAGAAGCTGTGTTTTTTAATCGTATCGCCGCGTTTGTCGGAGGAAATACGATAGCTTTTAACTGTTAAACACCGGACTTCGATTACAGGACTGAAAACAGGTGTGTAGCCGATATTCTCAAGATATGGCTTTTGCTATTATCCCACCACCAATAACGATATCATTGTGGTAAATTACAACTGACTGTCCCGGCGTTACTGACGATTGTGGTTTATCAAATATTACCCGTAGCGCATTGCCGGATAAAGAGAATGAACCGGCAACCTCCTTTGAGTTGGAGCGGATTTTTGCTGTTCCACGTGCGGGTAATTCCCCGGTAATAATAGTAAGGTCTGTTGCCTGCAGCCCGCCGGAATAGCAGAATTTCTTTTCGCCTACTACTATTTCGTTTTTTTCTGCGTTGATTGCAAGTACATACAACGGCTCAGTGTGAGAAATGCCCAGTCCCTTTCTCTGACCAACGGTATAGTGCCAGATACCGTTATGCGTACCGAGTATTTTACCGTCCCGATTAACAATATCTCCCGCAATATGCTCCACCTCAAGAAGGTCTGTATAATCGCCGCTGTAGAAATCTTGACTTTCCCCTTTGTCGTGTACCGGCAGCCCTGTATCCAAAGCTATATTTCTCACCTCGGATTTTGTATGTTTACCAAGAGGAAACAGTATCCGTGCAAGTTGTTTCTGAGTGAGACGATAGAGAAAGTATGTCTGATCCTTTTTAACATCCACCGCCTTTTTCAGGAGATACCGGCTGGAGGCGGTATCGTATGTTACCTGCGCATAGTGCCCCGTGGCAAAGCGATCGAAAGCAATACCGGATTCGGCGAGAAGAGTGGGAAGTACGCCGAATTTTATCGTTTGATTACATAGCACGCAGGGATTTGGCGTTCTGCCGGTATAGTATTCGGATTTAAAGTTGTTAAGAACAATATCCCGGTACTGTCGGGAACAGTTGACAACATGGAGCGGTATGTCGAGAAATTCGCAAACCTTCCGGGCGTCGGCAATATTATCCTCTTCACCGGGACCGTAGCAGGCATTACCCTTTGATGCAACAGGGGCACACCCGCCGTCCCGGATTTTCATTATGGTGCCGATAACATCATGCCCCGCCTGTTTAAGCAGGTATGCTGCAACTGAAGAATCAACACCGCCACTGAGACCAACTGCGATTTTCATAATGTTAAATTCCAATCATTTTTCGGTATAATTTCACATTTATCACCTTTCATGCAGCAAATTGCTCCATTACAGGGAATTGTCGCGTGTGTGTATTTCACCAGCATGGCAATAGCAGCAGTTTTATCTTCCCCCTGCAGCAGCACAGTGGGACCTGAAAAATTATTCGGCATGAAAAGGGAGTCTTTTCCCCTGCAAAGGAATTTAAGAGCATTGCACTCAGTCTCGTTCCGTGCAACGATAATTTTTTCACCGTTTTCCAGCCTGAAATGCCTCCCAACGGTGAGCAGGTTGATATCGTTGATATCCGGTGTTCCGGTATGGGCGAAATAGTCCCGAAGACGATCCGCGAAATGGGGATCGGTAAGCAGACAACCGCCTGCAGGATTGGGGTAGTCGTAAATGCCTTTTGCTTTTGCCAGAGCTATCTGCTCTTTTCTTGAGCGTCCTTTGATGGCAAGAAGTTTATCTCGATCAACCCAGCCTTTCTGCTCCGGAATTGTCGGTTCCAGGAGCCGTGCAGAAAGGGGACGGAGAATATATCCCGCTGCACCCGATTCATTATCAATAATAGAAATCGCTCTGCGATGCTGAGACATGGGGCGCTGACCAAGCACTTCTCCGGTAAAAATGAATGAGCCGCCGATTTCCCTCATGTAAACAAATGCTCTATTCAATGTCAGAATTCTGCAGTCAATACAGGGATTCATTCCCTTCCCATGGCCATGCCTGGGATTTTTAATAACAGAAATGAATTCATCGCCGAGTGAAATACGTTTTAACGGTAAAGAACCAAGCTGTTTCACTGCTGAATCAAGACTGCCCTGTGCCGGTTTTTTCAACAGGGAAGCGTGGAATGGGGAGGTAAAATTAATTGCATAGACCTCAATATCCTGCTCGAGTATCAGTCTGGCTGCCAATGTACTGTCTAATCCGCCCGAAAGTAGTCCAACGGCTTTTATTTTCATGAAAATTAACCTGAAAATCTTGTTTTTTATATGATATTAACATATATTGTTTATCAAGTTAATAAACTTAATATACAAAATGCGCACTATTTGTGTTTAGAGTTTTTTATTACCTTATAAAATACTTCAAAATTGAAAGAGACGGATAACTATTCAGAGAGAGGTGTAACGGCATGATCTTTGTACTGAAAAAATTACCGATACCGGAAACTCATGTTGAATTTCTTTATGGTATCCGAAAAAGTTTCAAGCAAAACCTCTAAAGCAAAGTATTTTATTATTTGGTTTTTGTTAAATATTGATGAATTCTAAATCTGTATTCAAGCGTGTTCCTTAATCCCACTGAGTCTGGCCGAAGTGGGGATTAAAGGGGCACAACTATCAAATGTTAACAGAAACTGATTACTTGAAGGAGACATACCATGGCAAAAAATTACCGTTTTGATACTCTGGCTCTCCATGCGGGACAGGAACCCGATCCGTCAACCGGTGCGCGGGGGGTTCCCGTTTACCGTACCAGTGCATACCTCTTTAAAAATGTCGGACATGCAGCGAATCTTTTCGCTTTAAAAGAGCTTGGTAATATCTATACCCGGCTGATGAATCCGACACAGGATATTCTTGAGCGGAGAGTCGCCGCACTTGAAGGCGGCGCTGCCGCTTTGGCGCTTGCTTCCGGTACGTCTGCCGTCTATTACTCCATTATTAATATCTGCCGTCAGGGAGATGAAATTGTCTCCGCGAATAATCTTTACGGCGGTACCTATACCATGTTCAATACCATTCTACCCCAGTTTGGTATAACTGTCCGGTTTGTTAATTATGATACGCCCGGGGAGTTTGCAGCCGCGATAACCGATAAGACGCGGGCCGTGTACGCAGAAACAATAGGTAACCCGGCGCTCGGTGTTACCGATATTGCTTCTATTGCCGGGGTCGCTCATGACCATCATCTGCCTTTTATTGTTGACGCTACTTTTACCACGCCGTTCTTGTTGCAACCGATCAGGCATGGCGCCGACATTGTTGTTCATTCGTTGACCAAATGGCTCGGTGGTCATGGCAGCGGTATTGGCGGAATCGTTGTTGATTCAGGTACATTTGACTGGACAGATCCGAAGTTTGCACTTTATAATGAGCCGGATCCGAGTTATCAGGGTATACGGTTTGCCCATGATCTCGGGGAGCTTAATCCATTGGCGTTTATTCTCCGCATGCGTCTCGTTCCGTTGCGTAATCTCGGGGCGTGCATTTCTCCCGATAATGCCTGGCTTTTTTTACAGGGGATAGAAACGCTGCCCCTCCGTATGCAGCGGCACTGTGAAAATGCACTCGCGGTTGCCCGTTTTTTAAAGGAGCATGACCGGGTTGCATGGGTTCGGTATCCCGGCCTTGAAGATGATCCCGCGCTCGGGACTGCCGGTAAATACCTCAAAAACGGGTTCGGCGGTATGGTCGTTTTCGGTATAAAAGGCGGGTATGATGCAGCGGTCAGGCTTATTGATTCGATAGAACTGTTTTCTCATTGTGCAAATGTTGGGGATGCAAAAAGTCTTATTCTTCATCCGGCAAGTACCTCACATGCTCAGTTGACTGAAGAGCAGCAGGCAGCAAGTGGCTTAACACCGGATTTAATTCGTCTGTCGATAGGTCTGGAAAACAGGGAGGACCTGATAGGCACCCTGGATGATGCTTTGAAGAAATCTTTTAATCGGTAGCGTCGGTATGAAACTTTCAACGCGAACAAGATACGGCACACGGGCATTGATTGAGATCGCCCGGAATTTTAAAAAGGGGCCAACTAAAAGAAAAGATATTGCAGGAACGCAGGATATTTCTGAAGGATATCTTGAGAATATTCTCAGTGCACTCAAGAGTAAGAATCTGGTTTCCACCAGGC
>CAZIYW010000115.1:0-17179 GCA_964543525.1 uncultured Fibrobacterota bacterium
TCATGAAAATACGCCATATGTTGCTTAGGTCCACTCAATTCTACGCCACCAAATATTTAACCCGCTGTCCGTTCAGTTTAGCCATAATGGTATCGGAGACGAAAGATGGCAAGGTAGTTTATCGGGCATCACACACCAACTGCATCCCTTTCCGATTTCAGGTGATGGGACACTTATGGCGGGGATACCCCGGAATTTTGAGGTCTTTGACCCGCTTGACTTTCTTGCGGAGGTCACCCAGCACATACCGGATAAAGGAGAACACCAGATAATGTACTATGGTTGGTACTCCAACAAGAAGCGGTGGATGCAGGAGAAACAATGCCCTGAGCTATTGTCGAAGGGAAGAAGCCGAACGCGGCATTACCATCAGGCAGCAATGATCCAGACACTCCTTACCGTAAAAAATGGAAAAAGGGGACGGTGTAAAACGCGGCTTTGTTCAACGGAATTCCTTCCGTAATATGCTGAAAAGGAGGAGGTGGCAGGGTTCTTTCTGTTTCGGGCATATTACGGAAGAAATCCTTTACGTTGAACAAAAAATCTTGGCAAATTGAAGAAGACGATAGAGAAAATTGAAATGATTAAAAAGTCACTTTAAAGAGACTTTACATTCTTGTGGCAATTTATTATGATTTATTTTTAATTGTCATTTATATATTTTAATACCAAGAATTAAATGGTACTTTTATAACTGCCTTCCTAACATTTTTTAATATTTAATTCAATTACTTAATGAGGATTTAATGGCTGAAACTTCTGTGATTCAAAACAACTTGTTTAAAGAAAAAGATTTAATGTCAATAAATGAAGCTAGTGTATGGGCAAGTAAGTATTTAAATAAGAAGGTGTCAAATTCAAATATTTCTTATTTAATTCAATATGGTAAAGTCAAGAAATATGGCTATAATAGCATTACTCTGATTTCAAAAAAGGATTTAATTAAATACTATAACTCATTTAATGGAAGAAGAGAAATAAACTGGAAGAAACAATTGGGAGATGATTTAAATTGGTCATTATCTTTCGACCATTTAAGAGAAAAAGATACAACAAAACATGTTCATAGACTTCATCCATACAAAGGCAAATTTATTCCACAACTCGTTCAATATTTTATAGATGACCATATTGATAATTTTAAAAAGGAGACCTTTTTTAAAAAGGGAGATATAATCCTAGATCCTTTTTGTGGAAGCGGTACCGCTTTAGTGGAAGCAAATGAATTAGGAATGCATGCTATAGGCATAGATATCTCAAGATTTAATTCATTAATTTCTAATGCTAAAATTGCTAAGTACGATTTAATAAAACTTAATTTTACTATTAAAGAAATAACAAAATCTCTCGACAATTTTTTAGAAAATTCGAATATCCCCCACTTTGAACAAGAGTTATTAGAAGCGTTGTTTAATTTTAATAATAAATACTTTCCATCCCCAGATTTTCGATACAAAGCATCTCATAATCTAATTAATGAATTTGAATATGCACAACAAAAAGAAAAAGATTTTAAACCTATCTATGAAAGTTTAATTAAAAAATTCAATGTAAAGCTGAAACAGGATAATAAAAACTCATTTTTAGATATTTGGTATTTACATAATGTAAGAAATGAGATTAATTTTGTTTTCGATTTAATTAAAAACATTAAAGACCCCAGTATTAAAAGAATTATTAGCATTATTTTAAGCAGAACTATACGTTCATGTCGTGCTACAACACATTCTGATTTGGCTACTTTAAAAGAGCCTCAAATAACCAGCTACTATTGCGTAAAACATAAAAAGATTTGCAAACCTCTTTTCTCTATAAGAAATAAATGGGTAACTTACTCAAAAGATACTCTCAGACGCCTTGATATCTTTAATAATTTAAGAACTAATACATATCAATTTTGTTTAACTGGAGATTCAAGAACCATTGATATTTTTAAAGAGCTAGAGAAAAAAATCGATGTCTTTGGGAAACTAGCCAATAAGCAAAAAATAGCTGGAATATTCAGTAGTCCTCCTTATGTCGGATTAATTGATTATCACGAGCAACATTCTTATGCATATGACTTATTCGGTTTTGAACGTCAAGATGAACTTGAAATTGGCCCCCTATGTAAAGGCAGTGGAAAAGAAGCCAGAGATTCATATGTTGATGGTATATCAAGGGTATTAATTAACTGCAAAAAATTTCTTACTTCTAATTATAATATTTTTTTGGTTGCCAACGATAAGCATAATCTTTATCCTACAATTGCAGAAAATGCAGGAATGGATATAGTAAATAAGTACAAAAGGCCTGTATTGAATCGTACTGAAAGGGATAAAGCTGCCTATTCTGAGATTATTTTCCACCTTAAGTCGAAAGAAAGTTAAATGGGATTAACTAATAATCAAAAGATTAAGATTAAAGATCTTCTTTCGAGTAAAATCGAAAATAAATTAAAAAAATATGGCCGGGAATCATCTTCAATGCCTTTTTTAGCAAGGCTAATACAAGACAACGAAAAAATTGCTGCCTATTCTTTTATTCATTCATTAGCAACTACTTTAGGCATGTCAATCTATGAAGATGTATCTGTTATTCTTGCATCCGATAATTGTGATGAATGTTTTAGAAACTACGGAGTCGGCGGTGTAATTTCAAATGCCCAAAAATCTGTTATTTCAAAGATAGTTGCCGATTTAAGAAATGGTAATAGAACGGCAAATATAAGTGAGGAAAAAAGAGAAGTATTGAATGCTTCTTCAGCAAATGGAGTATTTCAAAAATCTGGTAGTATAGCTGATTTTTATATGAAAAGAAACGGTGAAGAATATTTTTTTGAAATAAAAACTGTAAAACCAAATATTGACGTTTTTGAAAAAAGCAAAACTAAGTTGCTTGAATGGGTGGCAAGGAAACGTTCATCTGTTCATGTTTATTTAGCTTTCCCATACAATCCTTACCATCCAGAACCTTATTCAAGATTTACTGAAGTTGGAATGATGGATCACCCTAACGATTTTCTGGTAGGCAACGAATATTGGAACTTCATAGGTAGTAGCAATATCTTTAACGATTTATTAAATGCATTTGATGAAGTAGGAAAACATTTCAAGGATAAACTTACTAGAAAATTTAAACAAATTGCCGCTGATAAAATTGACTCTTATTATAGCTACCCTTCGCCGTCCTTGCTCCGGGCAGATAAAAAGCACCAGTAATTTCTTTCGATTTAATATAAATTGCCACAAGAACTCAAAAACGACAGCCACACAGTTTTCAATTTTTTGCAGCTCTTTCGGTGTGGTGATAAGTAAAGTTCCGGTAAAACCATATTTCGTCTCTTCCTCCCTTAATTCATATTTTCCTTTCAATCTTATTCAATCAGGAGGAAAGTATGAGATACAAGTAAGCGTGCGACCAAGGTATGAGATAATCACCTGCTGATTTTATATCTTATCTCTGTACCCGTTTTCCGGAGGTATATATGCGAAACAAAAAATCAGCAGTTCATCATGAAGATGTTCCAACTCATGTTCGTCAACATCTTACGTCACAGCGACAAAGTGGCCTCGGCATCCCACAGTATTGTAACAAGCGCTCGATAAAGCCGTGGTCGTTTTATCAGCGGCGCAAGCGTTATCAGTCAGAACTGAATGCACCTTCCCGTTCTCAAACTTCTTTTAAAGAAATAGGTTCGCTTACATATAGCGTAAGCATTTGTGATATTCGATTTCCATCAGGTATAACGGTTTCGGTTCACCGGGGAGCATCTCATGAGGACCTGGCCGGTGTTATTGCTGTTCTTTCCGAGGAACGGAGATGTTAAGTTTTCCTCCAACAGTTCGTGTTTTTGTTTGCCGAGAACCGGTCGATATGCGCAAGTCATTCAACGGTTTGTCCGGTTGTGTCGAACAGCTTCTGCACAGCGATCCTCTGAGCGGTCATCTGTATGTTTTTTTCAATCGACGCGCGAGTATGGTTAAGATACTTGTCTGGAACCGGGCTGGATTTTGTATCTATGCGAAGCGTCTGGAAAGAGGCCGTTTTGCCTGGCGACTCAGCGGGAAAGAACACATGTTCATGAACTTCCCGCGTCTTCTTTTAATCCTTGAAGGAATAGAGCTTACCGGCTCACGGCAACGAAAACGATTTCGGTAAAAAAGTGTACTGTTTTATAAATTAATTGTGGTAAATTAAACAAAACATGTCTCATGGCCAACCTTCTTGTCAACTTTTTGGAAAACCTATGGGATGGTAGTGATTAAAATTTCAATCGACGAGTATCATAACTTTTTTAACGGCACTGACACGTCTATCAGCTCCCAGCAATTTTAAAATATAAAGGCCTTCATGAATGGCTTCCATCCTGTAATTAACAGAAGTGCTTCCCTGCGCGAGACAGCCGGAAAAAACCGTTTTGATTCTCCTGCCATTCGCACTATATAATACGAGAGAATAGATTCCTGCTTTCGGTACTGAAATATCAATTGAAGTTGACAATACCTTTTTTATCTGCGCCTTAATCGCAGCGCCTGCAATCTGTGCATTATCGGAAATGTACGTTGCACCAAGCTCAACCGGATTACGCATCCAGCGAATAATATCGATAATAGGGACAATTCTTACATCAGGTTTTGTAAGCGCATAGTCAATAACATCCGCAAGGATTTCTCTTCGCTGCTCGATTGTCGAGTTCCAGTGTATATTGGGATTCTCCTCAGGCCATTCTTCCGAATAGTACTCAGTATGCGCGTTAATAATCAGAGGACACCGGTTACCCGAATACCGTGAGTCAAGGTCCTGTTTTAATGCATTTCCATAAGCGTTGGCTTTGCCGGCATCATAATAGTTAAAATCAAACCCGGTCATGCCGTTCAATTCATGGACCGGTATTTCCCAGGTACCGCCCATATTTGACGGAGGCGTTTTGCCGTCGAGATTGGCACTGCTGTGTAATCCGTTATTCAGGGTATAGGGCCAGACCGGACTCCCCCAGTTATCGTGCTCAATGGAGCAGTCATAAGTGAATCCGAAACTTTTAACCGCACTCCATGTACCGGCATCATACTCAAGTCGCGGTGTTCGAAACCCGTAAATAGTAGCATTCGGGCAATATTTTGCAATAGTATCGTTACAATACTGAACATCCTCCGTCCAGGACAAACCGCCCTCATGATGCGTAAGGGTATGGTTCCCGATCTCATGTCCATCCATGGATGCAATATTCCATTCATCATTGGGCCATTGGGCGATAATCAAAAAGGTAACCCGTACCGGTGTGCCGTCAAAGGTAAGAGGATTACCGTTATGCGAATTATTCACTTTGTCCCGTAGAAAATCACACGCCCATTTGATACCGGTAGGACAGGTATTGTCGTCAAAGCCGATGCTCACCAGCATGGGTATATTTTGCGGATTCAGCCCGTTGGGCGGACTTGTACTTGGCGGAACATTATCCTGACTGAATATGGCTTGGTAGCCTGCAATGAGAAATAAATACAATAAAGAAATGGATATTTTATCCATACACGCCTCCCGCCTGAGATATAATATTTTCTATTCGAGGTAATTACAGCGCTTTAATATTAATATATCACAATAATATACTAAATGAGTAACTATTTCATTTTTCCTTCAGGTAATATTTTTGCCTGGTTATGTTATTAATTTTATTGTAAGAAATGACTAAGGGGAAAACCAACGATAATGAGGCGAATGTTACAGGATGTAAAAGCACCCGCTAATGTATGTAACACCTCTCATGTTGGATGCTGATCTTGATTTGGATAATTTTTACCCTTATGCTTTTACTACAGCGGCATTTTATTGATTCAACAACTTCTTTTTTAATTAAAATACAACGACCTATAGACGTTCTATGCCACTACAGCAATGACACTCTCTTAAAAACGCACTCACCTTCAGTACTGATTTGTAACAGGTAGGTACCGCAGGCGAGAGGATTTTTAAAATGCCATATATATTTGCCCCCGCCATTGATTACTGCTTTTCCGGAAGAAATGCATCTTCCATGGAGTGAATATAATTTAACAACGGTATTTTTATTGCAAAAACAATTATAAAAAGCAATGTAATTCCTCTTAACATATATTGTTAAGTTATCATTTAAACTTATTGATTTATTTTGTGTTACAGTACCTTCAAGTGGTACCGGATCCCGCATCCATTCCATAAGTTGCCTTGCACTTACTATCCGTACTTCATCTTTGGTTAATATATACGTAACAAACTCCTCAATAGTCTGCCGGCATTCCTGCACTGTCGCATTCGGCGCTTCCCATCCCTCAGCATTTGTAGCATATTTATCGCTGTGTGTGCCGAACAGCATTGGACACCTGTTACCAGTATATCTTAAATCAAAGGTATATTTCAGACACGCAAGTGCTTCTTCCTTTGTCATCCCTGCCTCAACAAACATATCATAATCGAGGCCGCGTATTTTTCCTGAAGAAAGCTCAATCTGATTAAAAACCGCATGCAGCTTTACGCGTAATCCGGGGGCAACGCCATACTCATTGCATTTATCATCGGGAGGAATTATTATCGGGTAACAGGGCATCTCCCATAGGCCCGCATGATTATCGATCTCAAAGTCTTTTTTCCCGTTGTTAAATAGATAGGTATGTCCCGGACTCCCTTTGTGCAGTGTATATGGCCAGTTATAATTGGTACCGTCGTGGGGGTCCTGCCATCCTTCCTCGATGCTGCAATCATACTGGAAACCCATGTTCTTTTCTGCGATAAACGTATTGTTGTTATAATTAAGATAAGGCGACCTGAACCCAACAATATCGGAGCCCTGTGCACCAATTCCGTTTGCTGTATTTCCGGTGACCGATTCATTCGGGTCATACGGCTTCTTTAACCAGTCCTGACATATTTGCATCTGCTCTTCCCATTGAGCGACTGTAAAACTTATTCCATCCAAATGATCATGCGTGTGATTACCGACTTCATGACCGTTATCCATCGCAGCACGCCAGGATTTTTTATTCAACCCGGCACTTCCTGTCCATGTATGGATATACTGAGTTGTAAAATAGAAGCTAACCTTGCATTGTTCTCCATCAAAGGTACCGCTGTTGCCCGCGCCGGGAGGATTTTTATGTGAAGAAAAAAAGTCATTTACCCAGGTTACTCCACCATCATTAACCGTCGGATCAAGCCCCGAGTAACCGTTGTCATCAAAACCAAAAACAACAAACATGGGCGCCTGAGCTATAGAGAGACCGCCGGGAGGGCTCTGTGACGCTGAACAGGTGTCGGAATAATCATAGCTGTAAACGGTAATAAATACAAGGAAAATGATTAACAGTTTTTGATTAAAAAGTAAACACATTATTTATCATATCCTTTAATTATATCCTTACGTGCTGGAAAGGTGTACAAATAATTAAATATAGAATCTATTTTCAGCAACAGAAATAACTTACAGCGCACGCACTTGTAAAAAACTATTGTAATAACCGTACACTGAATGTTACTATTATAATATAGAAAATAATTCCAAAATAACCCATTTGATTTTTATGAAAAAATATCTTCAAAATGATAGATTCCTGCTGAATTACAGTTTTATTATCCTAGGATTCTGCAGTATTCTTACTTTTTTTGAGCTTTTAGCCCGATTATTCTATCCCGAACTGCTTCTTGAACAGAAGATGTTTAAAAACGGTGATTTCATGGATTCGCAGGTCCTGAAAGAAAACCTTGATATGGCGTTGAAGGTTTTAAATGCGGATATTATTTACGAGGTAAAAACCAATACCGCAGGCTTTCGAATGCTTAGGGAACTGCCGGATATAAAAAAAAATAACGAAAAACGTATTCTCTGTCTGGGCGATTCATTCACCTTTGGATTTGGCGTTAACGATAATGAGACCTATCCTTTCCTACTGGAAAAACTGTTGAAAAATCGATACAACTCTTTTCCAATTCATGTAATAAATGCCGGATTCGCCTGTGGCCGTGGAACCGGTACCGAATACCTTTTTCTGAAAACAAATATCAATAAGCTCAAGCCGAATATCGTTATTCTCGGTTTTCACCTGAGTGATGATTTGATGGATGTCGAGAGAAATAAGTGGATAACAGATATAAATGGTTTACCGGTCAAAATACGGCACCCTGGCAGTAATATACCATGGTTTATTAAACACCATTCCGCTGCATACCAGCTTCTAAAAGTTAAAGCAAAACTGTATGAAAAGCTATTACCATTTACCACGAAAAAACAGTACCTGAAAGCTGAATATCGGCCTACTTTCAACCAGCATACATGGGAAAAGATAGAAAGATTACTGACAGGCATGAAACATATTGCTGAAAGCAATAATGCCACGCTGCTCATTGCTTCATTCCCGGAACAGATTGTTCTGACCAATCCTCAAAGCAACCAGGCGCAGTATGAATTAAAAATCAATCAACATCTGAAGAATTTTTGTGCGGAAAGATCAATCGAATTTATCGACCTGGTTGATGCATTCAAAAGCCGCCCCCGAAACAAACTTGATGCAATGTATATTCCCGTTGTCGGTCATTGGAGCAAGTATGGTACTGCTGCATGTACTATTGAAATTTTTAAATATCTTGAATCAAAAGGCAAGATCACCAGCGCAATGGCGCATGCCGATTATGTCCAGCAAAATGACAGTATTGAGGACAGGTCTGTTTATTTCGTCAGATGAAACTTTTGCAGACGCTGACCCTGCGGCGTGGCAAGTTTACAATAGTAGACACCGCTGCTTAAAGCTGAATAATTATATGTCAGAACATGGCTGCCGGAACGCATGCCCCGATGCAGTAATGTCTTGAGCAACACTCCTTTCGCGTTGTACAGTTCAACAGTTGTTAATGCATCGGCAGAAAGCGTGTACTGTATCAACAAATTGTCACCGAAGGATTTTATCGTGTAACTGATAGGGTGAGCTCCGGATTCCTTTGCGTTGACATTCGTGTTTATGTCTATCTCACTCTCATACCACAGGTAATTAGGCGCCTTGATACGTACCTTTAGCTTTTTACCCGGATTATTCAACACATAGTTCTTGTAGGCTTCATCGTTGATTTTACAGATACTGTCCTTCAGTATAAAGCTGTCATCTTCCTCAGCGACGAATCCGGTTAACATTGCAGTGATAATGTTATCCGATTCATCAACCAGCGCCACCCAGGTGTACGGCGGTGTAGTCATGGTGAATTCGGTTGCGGTGGCGGTGTAATCGGGGAGTTTTGACCATTTCTTGGGCTTTTCGGTCCATATTGACAACGCAGGATCACCGAGCAGATTCGTTTCATAGACACAGTAAGTAATTGAACCGTAATATGGTGGATCATTTATGGTTGTATTTAACACGATTTCCGCGTTTGCCTCTTTACCGATAGCATGGATAGGTTCAAGAAACGGTACTCGTTTTGCCGGATTAAAAATGGCGTCATGGGTGTATCTGAACGGCCGGTGGGTTGATCCGTCCGTGCCGTAATCACTGCCCCAGCTGCTTTTACTGCACCCGATACAGCCGACCGCACCGTTCCTGAGCTTGATAAATTGCTCCAGGAGGCAGTCGTTATAGACAAAGTCTCCCGGATAACAGGCACTGGTAATTATAATAAAAAAATTGGCGTTGGTACCGTCATTTTGATAATTCGTATTGGTCACTCCGCTATTTGTCTCTTTAAAGGAATAGGTCTGGTTGCCGTGGCCCATATGGTCTATCCAGGTCGGTTTATGGCTGTTTACCTTGCTTCTGAATTGAGTGACACTCCATTCATTGGTTTTATCGTACAGTCGTTCCGTGTTCCATTTATCCGAGGGGAATCCATAGGTTGTGTAACCGTTCTCGGTGCACACATCCATGAACTGCTCCACATAGTCGCCGCCCCAGACATCAACACCAAAGTCATCCCACATAAAATTTCCGGCAAGGAAATTATTCGTGACCTGATCAGCAACCGGGTCCTCTGAATATTTAATTGTTTTATTGATAATATTTTGCAAATCGGTCTCATTATCAACAGGAAAACGTGCCGTATACACTTCCCAGAACATATCGATAGTACCTGGTTCACCGAAGTAATCATGCACCGTGCCGTTATCGTCGGTAATCCAGTCACCGTCAAGACAGGAGAAATACATATCCGCCTTGATGTCCTTGTCATCATGGTATTTTTCAGGAGCGATTTTGCAGTCATACATCTGTGCCCGGAATTCACGATAGGGAATGCTGTTTGAATTGTTTGTTACATCACCGCCCAGCAGTACGAAAACCACATTATTTTCCGTATACTCTTTTATAATGAAATTTCTGACCTTTTCAGCATCATCCCGGCCGTCATTGTTTGCGAGAATGTTGGAAATGGTCTCAATTCTTGTCCGCATGCATCTTCGTTTATTAAATGCGACAAAGTCGTCCCAGCAATCTTTTAAATGATCGGGCGAAATAATGAGATATTCATACTCATTACCATATTTTGGTGATAATGCCAGGTCAGCAACCGCATTTTTATTATCGACTATCATTTGAATAATACTCTTGGTAGCCGGGGTGCAGACATAGGGCACAGACCGGGATGCGGGTCCGGTATGTACTTTCAGTGAAATGCTTTTGAAATACTTAATCTTTCCGGTCACAGGATTGTACTGCACCGGATTTAAAGAGGTAATAAAAATCGGCACCCCATTTTTATACTGGGTGGAAAACCAGTTTTCCCTGACCGATTTCGGATAGAACTCGTTCCTTTCGTAGACAGGAGACCTTATTGCATGCAGATCGGCATTAATCTCTTTACTGAACCTGGCATTGGGAATGTAGGGACGCAGATAGTACTCCCCGTCAAGGAGAACAGGTTCATTAAAAGTAACTTCGAAAGATTCGGCTTCATGTCCCAACGGAAGCATGATCTGGACACTTTTAACCGCAACCATCGGCGCAAAACCCCTTCGTGTTGTACGGCAGCCCTTTAACCGCACCTCATTATTAACAATATCTGGTGTGCCGAAACTATACTCGTACTGTACGTCTGCATAGAGCGCCGGAAGACATAAAATGATAAAACAGAAAAATGGCTTTTGTAACATGAAGGCCTCCAAAATGATATGGATAGAAGTCACCACATCAATCTAAAGATACAGTCGTCTTTATAAATAAATAATATAACAGTAACCGGATTAAAATAGATTTTTTTTTCATTTGTCGTTCACTCCAGTAAACAGGTATCCGGTTATGCCGAAAATTTTACAGTGAGCGCAGCTCTTAAGAAAAAGATTTGCAAATACAACATTATTTTGGTCATGATATGCAGTTTGTATTATTTTACTAGCATATAATATTATAAAAATATGAACGAAACTATTCCGTTATCGAAGGAAGCTCTCATTTTTTCCCTTATCTAATCACCTGCAACCATTCGGAATAAAGCATAAACGTGTATTTGTCAGCAAAAAAAAAAGTACCGGTTTATAGCATTGCAGCGGTAGCTGCTCTATGCTTTTATTGCTCGATGTATACTCCGGTTGAAACCACGCCGCCGATTCTTCAATTCTGTAAGCCGCTTCCAGGTAATGATACTGTGTCAATTGATGAATATTACAGCGTATTTATTGATGGAAGTTTAGAAGACAATGACCATAAATCAGTATCACTGTTCTTTAACGATGCGCCGCAGGGATATGTATATGATACAACGACTCGGGAGTTTACCTGGAAAGCCGATAAAAATGTCTTTACTACGGATGACGGTCCTTTTCGGATAACTGCCGGACTTACCGATATGCATGATACACTGTATCACACATGGACACTCCATATTGATAATCATATCTGGGAGTTAATGTCCAGTGATGAACAATTAATTGGATTTGCCGCCTTTGATTCCGGTCTGGTATTTAAATTATGCGAACGGAAAGATTCAGTTGTTGAGAAGGTGGGGTACCTGACCGGATATATAGAGCGCTCACATAACGGCGGCTCCATCTGGGAGACCAGTCCGGTGTATTCCAAAGTTCTTAAAAGATTTTTTACCCAGGATATGTATAAATTTGAAGGATTACAGAGGATTCGGGTTTTCAATAATTCGGTTTATTTCGTCTGGCATGTGGCGGCCGGCAACACCGGCCCCACAGTTTTCGAAGCATGGAGTGTTCTTTCTATAAAGACCAATGCATCGCCTTTTTCCAAAGACACCATGTATTTCGACACGCCGGCCAACCATCGCCACCACTATTATATTGCTCCAATAAGCGGAAAGGTATATCAACTCAGCAGTTCAGTCAGCCAGTCCATGACCTTCGCCGCGGCATCAATTTACTGCGATACGGTTCAGGAGTTAAGACTGAACCAATCCAACGGCAGATGTATCACCGGTCCTGAAAAAAAAGAGGTCGTCTGGGCCACTTTCTATTATTATGGTGTCTATCGGAAAATCGGAACAACCGGTTCATGGCAGAATGTCTGCGCAACTGAATTTAATAAAATCGAATTTGGCGATGCGTATGGCGATACGCTCTACTTTTCAGATGAAGATAGTGCAATGTATTATGCTGTCGGGGCCAACACGGCAGCAACCCTGTCCCCGCAGAAAATCACCTCTGTTGACAAAGTAAAGAATATCAAAATGCAAAACGGCAGAACCGGCTGGATACTTACCTCCCAGGGCGAGGTCTACTTTACAAATAACATGTTTGCCACAATCTGCAAAGAACACATACAAAAAGAGGGTGCTGAAGTAAAGATAATCGACATCGTCAAGGCATTTAATGGAAGACACATCTTTGCTGTTGGTGAGAACGGGGAGATTTTCAGATATTAAAAAACCGGGGGTTTGAGCCTGTCGTTTTCCACCTGAATAATGAATCCGGCATTATTTAAACAGCGAACTGACCTCCCGGGCCACTATAGATTACCGAAATCATTTTGTACAAAATGTGTAATCCCTGGATTAAACGCACACACCCGATATTAACTAAGTTTCTATTGTCCCTCCGAAATAATAATACTCGAGTTTTTTATATCATTGAGCGATGTAATATCAGGGATAATCGCAAAAATATTTTTCTTTTCCAGTTTTCCCGGCTTGTAGGTGAGTGTACGGGTAAAGATATAGCTGGAATCGGTTGTGGATTTTGAAAAATCTGCCTTAAAAAGCCCGTTGGAAATATTTTCCATTTTCATGTCGAACGCAATTTTTTTCCCGGTAATTTTCAGCACTTCGAGTTCATCAATAATTGTCGTTGCCGTCTTAAGAAAGACGTCCTCAGTACGATCTGCATTAATATCTTTAAAATAGTTGCAATAAAAACTGTTTAATTTCAATATTTTTTTATTTTCATACGGTACCGGCATATCATCATTCTCAAAATGCAGTATAACATGGAGCGGTTTGTCATACTCATCGAGATTTCTGATATCGTAGGATATAAGTTTATTGGATTCATTGTAATCATCAAGCCAGCTCTCAAATTTTTTTGTTAACGCGCTTTTATCCTCACCTAAAAATGATTCGCGATAATCACTGGCGCTGTTCTGTTTAAACTCATAAAACATATAATACTTTCCGGGGAACGAGCTGAGATCAAGCACGCGTCTTTTTCTAAACCAGACAGTTCCCCATTGAGCAGCAGGCAGTGTGATCAGCTTACGCTCATCAAGATGTAAACAGTATACCCCGTTATACGATGTCGGATATTCACCGAATGCGTATCCTCTGCGTAATGGATACAGAGTATAGTTTTTTTTTTATGGATGGTTGCAACCACCAGTGGTGTGGTAATATAATTGCTGTAGATAAGAAAATCGGGATCAATGTTATAGTAATTTTTATCGCCCGTTATAACCACAGATGATTTAATCCCCGCCTGTTCAAGCATTTTCTTGCAGAGGCAGCAGATCTGCAGATCTGAGGCATTTTCGGTTTTCATTATATTGGCAAAGCGGTCCGTATATTTCCCGCTTCTGCTCATATTGTCCTGCACCCATTTCAAGATGTTTTGGCCGCGCTGCAGGGGATCCTTTACTTTATGGGTACACGATTTCACGGCTTCGAGAAAATCACTGCCGGTAATATCATGCAGAATACCGAAACAATCGTCTTTATACATCCTGAATATTTTTTTTCTTGTATTAAATGTTCTATTCCAACTGGTTACTTTCGTAAGCATTACCATAATACGCGGCTCGGTATTTACACGGTAGTCAAGGTAGTCAATATCCGGCAGCGGCTCGTATTCATACAGTGTCCAGGTCCTGGTACAACCTTTGTTAAATACTTCTTCCTTAAAAGAATATCTGCTCTGGTAAACTTTATATTTATATTTTCCACTCGGCGAATTGACATGTACAAACCGTCCGATTCTAACGGGGATTTCATTATCAAAAAATTGATACCATGAGTAATAGTAACCCGGTTTATGAAGGAATTCCATTCTTAACTCGATCGTACACCCTTTGGTAACATTTGGGAATACCACTTTTTCCGATTCCAGGTAGGTTTGTTTCATTTTTCTGGTATCCAGCTCAATCTCATTACCGCCGGGATCATAGAGATGCGGGTCGAAATATGAAATCCGCTGACTGAACCGGTATATTGGAATGGTACCGTATTCAGCCCCTTCAGTAGTAAGTATTTTTATTCGCATATTAAACTCTATCCGCGTCACAGCAGTCTTCATACTGTAAAAAGTAGAGAATATCACCTCAAATTTGTCATAGTACGCGCCGTGTTTTTCCCATTTCTCAGCATAGTACATCTCATCTTCCGCATCAGGTAATCGTTCAATTTCCTTGTAATCGTAGATAGAGAGTGCAGGGAGAGAAAAAACAAGCACGGCAATAAGCGATTTCAGTATACTGCTATTTTCCCGACCAGACAATACCATGAGAAAAGGTTCTCCTTTCCTTGAAAAAGGTTTCTAATTTTTTTCGTTCTGTAACAGTAACAAAATGGGTATCACAGGCATATTCACGGGTAACAGCATTGCCGGAATGAGTCCAGCTTCCCTTTCCATAACTGCTGCTCAGGTTTGAAAGGTTGAACTTCGAATAGCCTGTGGGTATTTTCCATGTATCAACCTGCCTGCAGTAGGCGATATACCGGTTCCCTTCCACCGAAAGATCGGAAAATGATGCGTGCGGCGTATACAGAGACGGCGTCGACAGTATCAGACCGTTTGTCGGCGAGGTCAGCACATTATCCCTGAACTTTGCAGTATAGTGCATGGAAATCTCTGTGTTGCCTACCAGGATTAATTCTACTTTTAACGGCCTGAATTTTAACCTATCCTGCATAAAATCCCTGGTAACCTCAGCTTTACTATCTTTCTGAGGTTCCTTAAGATTCATATAGAGGTCATTGGCTACTTCCCCATATAAAACAATATCTCCCTCAATCAACCAGTTCTTGTCTATGGAGTTCTCCTGCTTTATTATGGAGTTGGTAATGATTTTATTCTCATACTCCGGTCCCGGTTTTACAGTATCGAGGTAGGAGCCTTTTTCTTTCGTTACAAGAACGTGCTGATTAAGATACTCAAAATATGACGTTACGGCTGAGGCATTCTTTGAAGTCGGGTCCAGGTAGAGCCTGCGCCCGTCACGAAGTTCAGCACAGGTAATAGCGTGGTCCGACAAATCAAGTGTGGGATATTTTTTTATCATCTTAAAATGATATTTTCTGTTTCTTCGCAATAACGTTAATGAAGCCGGCACCCCTTTCTTTTGAAGAAGCACAGCAAGGAGATTGGCCATCTCTTTACAGTCACCATACCCCTTCTCCAATACCTCTTTTGAACCTCGCGGTATCCATCCGTAACTCCCCTCCCAACTACCGTAATATCTGATATTGTTTTTAACGAAATTATATGTGTTTTCAATAATAGTTTCGAGGCTTCCTCCAGAAATAGTATGGGCAATGCTGTCAATAAACTCGTTATCCCTGTTCTCCAGAGCATTTAATACCAAATTATGATAATAGTTCCCCATTTCTTCCCAGGTATACGATTTATTTCCTCGTGGCGGGAAAGACACAAATAAGGCGGCAAACCATAGTTCCGGATACATGTACTTATTCACACGCTCCATCACTTCTACATTTTCAGCCTCAACAAAAAAATTGTTTTTATCTGAAGTAACGCTGGATTTTGTGGTTATCGAAAGTTTTTCACCATTTTCAATACCGTAGTTCAGTGTGTATTTCTTCGGCCAGGTAAGAATTATGTTCCTTTTAACTGAATTATACTTATGATGTCTAATGGGAAAATGACCAGAAGCTTCAACCCTTTTAATATAACGATCAACTTCAATCCTTAAATACTCCAGTTCTGAATAACCAGGAATCGAAACTTCTAAAAATGAACTGCTACTTTTGTGACCTTTTATACTCCATCTGTATATCAAACTATCATGATGAATGAAATTATATATACTTTTGGATTTACCTCCCCTGTAAATTGCCTGTACCTTTACGGATGGTTTTCTCTCGCTATAGCTACAGTACCAAATAGTATATTTTCGAAAATCCCCCGAGGAAGGCTTATTAATTTTATACCATGTAATCTCCTCCATAAGCAGCACGTTATCGCTACCTGACTTCTTCAAATCAAGTAGCAGCGTATCGCTCAGAATAACCACCGGCTCACTCTGCCACTCTGCGGGAACTACTGTTTTCAGCGCCGGTTGGTTCCCCCTTATTCTCCCTGCGAAAGCTATAGAGGAAACTATAATTAAAATGCACAACACATTTGATACATACTTTTTAAAAAAAGATTGAACTGTCATATTACTAATCCTTTTACAGTAAATTACCGTTAAAGCTGCATCAATAAGTATTATCGGTTCAACCAGCTCCGGAGTACCCGGCCCTTTTAACCCAGAAAGGTTTTATAGCATTTTTTTCAATATAATTTACCGGCAACATAAAACGTGCAGTTTCAGTTTTAATGCGGGCGATATATGGTTACCACCGGAATAATAACTGCGCGGCAGTACAACGGAATGACTACATACATCGGATGAACGTCAGACCACCTGCCCATTCAACGCAAACAGAAGTACTGCATTGTTTCCTGAATAATCGGAATTGAAACAAATGCTCCTGGTATTAACCATTATATCACTAAAAATATTAGTAGCGTAGAATTTGGGAGACCTACACGATATTTACCATTTCTTCATGGTGAAATAAA
>CAZIYW010000116.1:0-17073 GCA_964543525.1 uncultured Fibrobacterota bacterium
TAAAATATTAAAATTTCAAATTATTTTCCTTTTTTTTGACTCAGGAGTACAAAGATCGTAGTATATTTTGGGTAAATAAAAAAGTTTTAATGTGAATAATCTTAGTGAACAATCGTAGTTTTTAAGTATGCGCTATTTAACGCAATGTGCTGTACGGGAACTTTTAAGGCGAAAAACAGGAACATTAATCACTGTTTTCGGTTATGCTGTTGCAGTGGTGGTTTTTGTTGTATTCAGTAATATTCTTGTTCATTCAAATAAGACTACCGGTGAAATCTTGA
Organism: uncultured Fibrobacterota bacterium; assembly: GCA_964543525.1. Classification (GTDB taxonomy): domain Bacteria; phylum Fibrobacterota; class Chitinivibrionia; order Chitinivibrionales; family JANQEN01; genus CBDVBE01. Next base: position 282 of record CAZIYW010000116.1, read on the forward strand.
AACATACAGGTACCCACTTTATGGCAATTATTCCCGGTTGCGGAAGAAAGAATTGTGGTGTTACATTGCGTAATTTCAATGAAGGATTGGAGATTAATGGTATTCAGACCCTGCTGATTTCGGAAAAAATGGTCGCGCATATGAAAAAATTGCCTGAAATAAAAGATGCTGCTATTTTCCTTGCCTTTCGAATGTATGATTCACTGTCACAAAGTTTTTTTACCATTGGCGGATTCGATCCTGGAAACGATTATGTGGTGAGTACGACCTGTTGTGCTGCGGGAGATGTTATTGCCGGACGGTTTCTGACTTCAATAGACACCAATGCAGTGTTACTTCATGAAAACTATGCCCGTATGAAGAGGTATGGTGTACATGATAGTGTTAAAATTTCAGGTATTCCGTGTATTGTTGTGGGGATAATAAATCCTGGAATACGTCCGGCGCAGGCTGATGTATATGTAAATCTGCCCTATGCCAGGAAACTTATAAAAAAGAGGTTGCACGGCTCATCTCTTGCTGCAAAGGGAAATGCGCTTCTTGTTGAAACGGCGAGTTCTTTGCTGCATGAAAAAGCGTTCACCTATCTGAAGAAAGAGGGATTTACTTTATCCACATATAAATGTTACAAACCTGCGGCAAAAGTTATAGGATTAAATGAAAAGTCGGCCTGGCTCTTAATTATTCTTATAATTGCCGGAGTTATTTTATTTGCGGTTAAATCCCAATTGTCATCGGTGCTTGAAAGAATAAGGGAGCTGGCCGTACTCCGCGCTATTGGATGGAGCGGGAGGCATATTGTACAGCTTATTGTCACTGAATCGGTAATTCAGGCAATATGTGGTTGTATTGTCGGCGCTGTTCTATCAGCTTGCGTTCTGGCGGGTGTATCCGGGACGATGATTGGCGGCAACGCGCTTTTCCCTGAAACAATGCCTGTTTTCACGTTTATACTGATTTCAGTAATTATAGTGATCTGTGGAGGTGTGATAGCCGGTGTGATTCCGGCTGTATATGCAATACAGCGTAAACCGTCTGTTGTATTTCACACACTGTAACGGATCCTGGAAGATAGATAAAATGAGCGAACTGGTAATAAACTGTGCCAATGTGAAAAAGAGTTTTACTGTTAAGGGAAAACGCCGTGTGATACTGAACGGTGTTTCATTTGCTGTCGGGAAGGGCGAGGTCATTACCGTGTGCGGAAAAAGCGGCGTCGGCAAATCAACATTGCTTTCTCTCATTGCAGGGCTTGATACGCCAGATGACGGTTCGGTAGTACTATTCAATACCGATATCAGTACCATGCCGGAGTCGTCTCTCGCCCGTATGAGAAAGAAGAATATAGGTATACTCTTTCAAAACCATAATCTCATCAGAGCCTGGAGCGCTGTTGAAAACGTCGAGGCGGCTTTGGCCCATAGGGGATTATCATCGGTTGAAATGCGTAGGCGGTCCTCTGCAGTATTGCATACCCTCGGCCTTGAAAACCTGGAACATCATCTACCGAATGAAATGAGCGCCGGAGAACAACAGCGTATTGCTTTCGCGCGTGCTCTGGTGCATAACCCGCGCCTTATTCTTGCCGATGAACCGGTGGCTGATATTGATCCGCAGACCGGTGCAATCCTGCTTGAACTATTGTTAAAAAGAGCAAAGGAGCATGAAACTGCAGTAATTCTGGCGACTCACGGGGAACCGCCTGCAGGGTTTGACGATCGTGTCCTGTGCCTGGAGAATGGCACGATACGGGATATACAACGCTGAATTGGAAATAAAAATGGGAACGCAGACGTATAGTTATATAAATGGGCCCCTTATTATCTATATGATTTTTATTGAAAGATATTATATATTACTAAGGGAGGAGGGTAAGTATTTTATTTAACATTCTTTTAAGGAGTTGTGTGTCATGGTAAAGAATACCTCTTCAAAGATACTTGCAGCGGTTTGTGTTTTTTTCATCATTTTTTTTGCATTTGCTGCAATGAAAGAGCACTCAACGATCGATCCGGCGAAGTGCACTAATTGTGGCGAATGTGCAGCAGAATGCCCTGAAGAAGCTATCAGTCCCGGGGTTGTTGACGGTAAAGAAGTACATATTATTGATATTGAAAAATGTACTGCCTGTGGTATTTGTATCGATATTTGCCCTGAAGGAGCAATTTACATAGATACTACTGATATTCCGGGTTATGTGCCGGAAGAAACAAAAGCAAAGCCTGATAAAAAAGAGAAGAAGAAAACTAAAAAAGTCAAAAAGTACAAAGTGAAGTAGCTTACCCCGTATTATACTGAAAGATTTGCATTATTAATGAAAAACAGTAAGTTTTGTGGATGTAGCATATTTTTATTTCCTTTTCTGTTTCTCTCCCTGATTATAGTACAACTGAATTGTGCCGATTCGCTGGACAAATCGCCGGTATCCGGTATACCCGACAGTGAAATACCCGACGATATCACTGCTGTTTCATCAAATACCGGCAGCCTTCAGATTAAAGGCGGTTCTGTCGGAAAAGATCAGGCAACTGTCTATATCCGGTTTGAAGATGTCAAGTATTATGATGCCGATGTATGGATTCGTCTCAGTTCGCAGGACAGCAGTTATACCTTTGAGGAAATCCTTAACCGTGAACCGAATAATTTTATTAACGATATTACCTATGAGTACGTGCTGAAAAAACTCTCCGCCGGTACGATATATAACCTCTGGCTGGTCTGGCAGAGCGGTGTTGAGATTGAACAGACGAAAACGAATTTTAAAACACTTTCGGAATAAAAAAAGGTAATCAACAGGAAAAGATGAACAGTCGCAAAAAAAAGATTTTTATTACGTTCGGGATACTCTGGCTGATGGTTACCGGGATTGTAATCGGTGCACGAGTGGTACCGCATGTCTATCCATCCTATTGTGTCGGGTGCGGTGATTGTGTGCGTGAGTGTCCCCGGCCGGGCAGGGCTATACGGATCATTCGCGGCAAAGCGGTTATTAATCCCGAAGAATGCATTAAATGTAACAAATGTGTGGATGTTTGTTCATACGGAGCGGTTCGATAATGCGTTATATAAAAAAAACAGGCATTGGATTTTTACTGATAGTCTTCGGAGTACTGCTGTTTTCCTGTGACCCCGGGCCGACTGCAGGCGCCTATTTGAGTGTCAGCCAACACCGGTGTGTCGGGTGCGGAGAGTGTGCAAAGGTGTGTGATGCCGATGCCATTATCTTCATATCAAACAAGGCGGTTATTGACCCCTCGAAATGTATCGAGTGCGGGCAGTGTATTGATGCCTGCCCGTATGATGCAATACAGTAGGTTTATAATATGAAAAAATCATTATTCATGGTAATCACCCTTGCCGTAGGAATAACCTACGGGGCTCATGATATTGATTTTACTTATAACCTGCTCGGCGGCGAAAAAGAGGCCGGTGATAAAACCCTCAGTGAGTGGGTGCATGAATTGGCGCTGCGGTACTACGGCTCTTTTCATCCGACTGAAAAATTTGCCATACTTCTCAGTGAAGATTTTGACGGTATCACCGGGGCTACGGATAAGTTTCCCGCCAGAACAATAAATCACCCCGTCAACTCCCGTACTTCACTGGGACTTGAATTTACCGGACTGGGCAGATTGCAGATTAAGGGCTTTTCGCAGACCTTTTTTAACAGTTTTGAAAATGATTTCCCGATCTATTTTGAATCAAAAAGCCCGCTTGTAGATGCAACCATGATTCAACGGTCAAAAAACAGCGCCGATATATACTGGGAGATTCCGGTTAATGACATGACCTTCACTGCAGAGGTATTATATACCAATCTGATATACGATTATTACCGGCTGGGTGATAAAAAGGAAGGCCAGTATGATTCCGATCTGTGGTTTGACGGTTCGTTTAATTACTCTCTTCACGAAGGAAAACTACAGATACTCTGCAGAGGGCTGGCAAAGTATGATTTTAATGAATATGGCGGCTATAATCTGGCTAATATTTACCTGGGCATCGGGAGTGATTTTTTGCTTTTTAAACGTAAAGTAAAGGGTACTGCCGAGGCGCTTCCCCGATATTATGTCAGCTCGATAATGGAACACAAAGGGTATGCAGACGGCTTAGGTGCAGTGTCACGGATTCGACTGTTTTACAGAATGAAGCCGCGATTATTTCTCAAGGGTGATGTTGAATACGAATTTGCCCCTGCAGTCGAAAATAACTGGTATGTAAAGCGGCGCTATGAGCTGGCAATCAGAAAAGCGTGGAAAAATCTCTCTTCCGTTGAAGTCGGTGGGTGGGGTACATTCGGCGTCCTTTTCCCGCGACTGTGTAGCTACGTCGCTGCTGATATCAGCGCAATTCCCAAACTCGATATTATTCCGGGCGTACGGGCATACTGGTTATGGGATGAAGAGTGGAGCAAGAGTGACAATTCGGATGATGTGGTTGTGCTCAGCAGCGGCTATTCATTTGTTCGGACTGATTTGGCATTACTGCTGCGATATGCTCTGGGTGCGGAAAATTCTCCTTTTTTCAAACATTTTGCTTTTAAAGGCGGTGCAGAGTATACAATTTTCAATTGGGAGCCTGTTCAGGACCCCCCGTATGTAAATAATCTTCGTCTATTTTTAGGGATAACAAACTATCTATGATTGCACAATATCTTTCGGAAGGCTTTGTTCTGGGGCTTTCTTTAAGTGCGACCTGTATTGGCACATGCGGTCCGATTTATTTCGCCTACCTCATCCAGAAAAAGGCAAACTGGGTTCAAAGTATAGTTATTATCCTGAAAATTTCAGGTGCCCGTTTTTTCTCGTATGCATTATTCGGCCTTTTCGCCGGATTTATTGGCCGGGCTATAGGTGATTTTAACCGCTCATGGTTTACTACGCTGGCCTATTTTTTCTGCTCGATTCTTCTCATTTTTACCGCTTTCCGCACCCACCGTAGTGAAAAAGGGTGCGCCATGGCCAAGTGGCATAAATACATTGATAATCCTTTTCTCCTCGGTCTGGTTACCGGCTTGAATTTCTGCCCTGCCTTCCTCATTGCCGTTACCCGGGCTGTTGATGTTTCGGGGCCCATATCCGGCGCCTTGGTATTTATCGCATTTTTCTTCGGCTCCAATCTACCGCTTTTTTTCTTTGCTGTATTCGGTGTTATGGGTAATGTTACCGTATTCAGAAAAATCGGTATGGTGGCTGCAGTGATTGTCGGCGCTTTTTTCCTCGGAAAAGCGGGCATGACCGCTTATAATTTACTGACCAAGAAAGAGGTGGCTCAGGAGCAGATCGATGAAAAAGACTTGATAACCATACTTGATAATACACCATCCTATATTTTAACTGCCGATACCAGTGCCTATCAACTGTTTATAAAGGTACTTGCGAAAGGGAGAAAGGGTACCGTTCAGTTTATTACTGACGAAAAACAATTTCCCGAAGACGGTTACTTGTTTGTTGACGACACCTGGGCCGATGAGGACAGTACCTTCGAGCAGTTAAAAAAACCGGGGGTGTTTGTGATTGTGTTACCGGGCTCTGAAGTCGAGGGGTGGCGTGATGAATCATATAGTACTACCATCGTGTCTTTTCTTGCGCGGTATCATTTCAAACTGGACAGGGAGCACGGTTCACTTTTTTATTTAAATCGTTTTCTGTCGCACGGCAAGAAGCCGTAAGGAGATTCTCACATGCTAAAAAGGGTACAGCTGGTTTCTCAGATTGTCTTTTTTATTCTTTTTTGCATTCTCTTTTTCTTTTATAACACCTTCCGAACGGAGATTGGCAGCAGCGGTCTGGCCCTCTTTCTCAGGCTCAATCCTTTCATTACCCTTATTACCTCAATTGCGAGCCGCAGCATATTTGTGCCGTATCTGGTCATCGGGATTGTGACGATTATCATCACCATGTTAATGGGGCGGGTATTTTGCGGTATGGTTTGTCCGCTGGGAAGTATTATCGATTTTACCGATAAGATTTTTCGCGGCAGGGAAAAGAAGAAGCAGCCGTTGCGGCCCTCGAAGAAACTGCAGGGATTGAAATATGTCATTATGATTCTCATGCTGATACTGGCGGTTCTCGGAATAACGTTCCCCCTGTTTATGGATCCGCTTCTTCTGGTGACCCGCTTTTTTACCCTTCTGATACGCCCGGCGGTTTTTACCTTCGCAACGATTATTCCGAAACTGAACGGTGAGAAGCTTATGGCCAACCCCTTTGTTATGCAGGGTGCCTTTGCCGGTGCAATAAGTGCGTTCATCTTACTACTGATTATTCTCCTGGGCGCGTTGTTTGATCGACGGTTCTGGTGCCAGTACATCTGCCCCAGTGGAGCGTTTTTTGGCGTAATCAGCCGGTTTTCGATTTTCACCAGAAAGAAAAATGATGATAAGTGTAATTCCTGCGGTATCTGCTGTGATCCGCGTTGCCCCACACGGGCTATTTCCGGCGAAAAGTTTGAAGTTACTTCAACGGCTGAGTGTATCCTGTGCGGTGAGTGTACTAATGATAAACGCAAATGCTGTGCCTTCAGTTTCAGTATACCGGTTTTAACCAGTACAAAAGGACCGAGTATCGGCAGACGGCAGGCAATTTCCGGTATTGTGAGCGGTATTATCATGGCGCCGGCGCTGGCCCGCAAATCACCCGACAAGAAACCCTTTGTGCCCGGTCCGATTCGCCCGCCAGGCGCCGTTGATGAGCGTGTGTTTCTTTCCCGGTGTATTACCTGCGATGCCTGTGTCAGCGCATGCCCGCAAAACGCATTACACCCCGGCACCATTGGCGATGACGGTTTTCTTAACTGGAACACCCCGAAGCTGGTACCGCGCATCGGTTATTGTCTGGAGGATTGCAACCGCTGTTCACAGGCATGTCCTACCGGTGCGCTGCTGCCGATTACGGTCGAGGAAAAGAAGACGTTGAAAATCGGTACCGCCTATGTTGATCATGGATTGTGCAGACCATGGAGGACGCAGTATAAATGCATGATCTGCGCCAGAAAATGTCCCTATGACGCTATAAGCGAAAAGATAGTTGTTGATGAGCGGGGCAAGGAATACCCCTCGCCCGTTGTAAACAGGCGGAAATGTGTCGGCTGCGGCGCGTGTGAGTACTATTGCCCGGTAAAAGGCGAGTCCGCGATTAAAGTATATGCGTACGGGGAAAAGAGAAAACAGATTCCACAAAAGAAAGATGCCGCGGGAAAAAAAGCATAGCATCCTATTTTACTACGGTAAACCGAACCATTCTCATGTAACCGTCGTTAATCGTATGCAGGTAATAGACGCCTGTTGACAGTATACTCATCGGTACGACATAACGATTCTCCCGGTTCGGTATGAGTGTTTTAATAGTTCGGCCCCGGAGGTCGTGCAACAATGCCCGGCTTCCCATCCCGGGGATATACAAAATAATCGCCTCGTTTGTTCCGGTAACCTGCACGGCAGTGTTACTCTTTTCAACGGGGAAATAGGTAACGGCAATTTCACCTTCGACGATCAGTTTCGGCCGCAGTGTTATATCATCGGTATAATTCGAGGAATAGTATATGCGCTGGATATTATTCACCGCTTTTTCACTTTGTATCATGAAACCGTAATTTGAGTCGGGATTGGTGATAAAGAACTTGAGTATTGAGGTGATATCATATTCTTCCCAGGTACCCTCTGCCGCACAGGTTGTCTCCACAGAATTATTTTCAGTAAAGCAACCGCCCTGATTGAGCGTATCTTTCAGGGGAGCCCACAGGGACTGATTGCTTTCGGGAAACAGCCAGGTAGCTTTATCCGCCTGCCATCTCTTGGTAACACGATAGAGGTATGTTTTCTGTATACCGTCAAATCCGCCGACAAAATAGGATGCGAATGTTGCCTTCGTGATATTATCGGATGAGACGGTGACGGAAGAGAGATCAAAATGGTACAAAGCACGGGCATAGGTGCCGCCGCAATTGTCATCGTTGGCGGTTTCGATAGTAACGGCGGTGTCGTAATTTGTATTAAAATATAAAAACGGGTACAGGTCGGTACCGTCGCCGTTGATTTTTATGTACGTATCGGTACATCCATTGTAGCCGTTATGCCCGTTTTGCAGGACTATCTCGTCGGTAAATATACCGGCAGCGGAGAAAAACAATATCATAAGTAAAGAAACGGGTTCGGCATGCATAGACGCACCTTTTCCTGATTTTCTGGGTAAATAATTATGCAAAATACATACAGTACCACTCTGTTTAATACCCCAGAACTGAAACGGCCCCGTTACTGAGATCGGTCACATACACAGTTCTCCCGTCGGGAAGTACTGCAATACCCTTTGAAACACCGCTGACCGGTATTTTTTCTACCACCGTATTAGTCCTGGTATCAATTACCGAAACATGATTGTATGACAGGTTTGTAACATAGACATAGCTGCCGTCCGGTAATACATCGCAGTCCCTCGGGTGTCCGGCTACCGGTATCGTGGTTGCCACGCTATTATCTGATGTCCTGACAACGGTTACCTTTTCATCCCACGGGTTGGCAATGTACACATAGCTGCCGTCGGGAAGTACTGCTATACCTTTCGAGAACCCACCCACCGGTATCCAGGCGACAACGGTGTTGTCCGCGGTACGAATAACGGCAACTGAATCGCTGTTGCAGTTTGTTACGTATAGATACTCACCGCCGGGCAGGATGCCGATATGTCGCGGTGAACCGATAACATCGGTGTTACTGACAATCTGATTGTTCGAAGCGTTAATTTGTGCGACCTTTTTCCGGGTAAAAACTGGAACGTATACCTCCGTATCGTTCGGGTGTGCCGCTATACCTTTAGCGGTACCCTCAATTGTAATTGTATCAATCACGGTTGTTGTTGCATGCTGTATTACCGATATGGTACCACTACTGAAATTTACGACATATATACTGTTTCCCGAAGGACGTACCGTAATACCGAGAGGCCCTTCGCCAGCAGGAATAGTATCATCTATTGTAAAGGTAGCGGTGTTAATCGTAAAAACCAGGTTGTTGTTTTTAACGGTACCGTAGATTGTTTCCCCCGACGGATGGGCACAGAGGAAATGGGGATACCATTCCATGGTAACGGTGTGTGTCACCCGATAGGGATAGTCACGAACAAAAACGGCAACTGCAGCTTCATTACTCCAGGTGGTGCCCGAATGCACGTTGTGAGTTTCGATTCGGTAGTAGTAGGTTTTATCGAGCGATACGGTTGAATCAGTATAAGTTGTTTCAGCAACCGTACAGATTTCGGAAAGCAGGGTCGTGCTGTTTGTATTGTTGTCAACACCCGGTGCGTCGGAGCGATATAAAGTGTAGTGCTCGAAAGTATTGTCGGGACAGGCTGTCCAAAAGAGCTTTACACAGCACTGTATGCCGGCTGAATCACAGATACTCTGAGCGCTTAGCATTGAAGGAGAAGGGGAGGGATACTCCACCGATAATGAGGAACAGGCTATAAGCGTGCATATAAACAGTTGCGATATAAAAGAATATTGTTTCATTATCATAATAGCTATAGTGCAATGGCCGGTCAAACGAAAAAAATGAGATCTTTCTTAATCGTGTCCGGTAGAACTCTGAAAATATATTCCCTCCAGCGGCCGGCCGGTGTACAATGTCCCCTTTTGAAAATCTTTTTTCTATAACCTCCCGGGGTTATTAAAAAAAAGTGGCAACCAACAGATGTTAATTGCCACTATACATGTTTTATTACACCAGGTGCTTTCACTATTTAACAATAATGAACGGTATACTCTCGCTGCCCTGATTATGTCTGACCGTTAAAAAATGCACACCGTTTGAGAATCCTTCCAGCGGTAATGCGTATCGCTTTGTGCTGTTAGTATGAAATGAAGCCACAGTGCGCCCTTTTGAATCACAGATAGCCGCATGATGGTATTCATAAGGAACAGAAAATCGAATTGCTTCATTTGTTACGGATAACATTATGGTGCTTTTACTGGCTTTCTGTGGTGTGTAAATAATGGGTGATTCATCCGAAATAGTCAGTTTCGGCCGCAATGTTTTATCATCCGTATAATCCGAGCTTACATAGAGGCGCTGGGTATTATTCATTTCCTCATCACTGATAATGAGAAAACCGTAATTTTTATCAGGATTGTCAATGAGATATTTTACCATTTCAGTAACATCAAACTCTTCCCATTCTTCCGTATCTGCATAGTTGGTTTCAGCCGCATCATCTTCAGTATAGGCGCCGCCCTGGTCAAGGAAATCATCCGATTCAGGATCCCATTCCTCACCGCTTTTTGCTTCCAGCCAGGTTGCCTCTTCTACATTCCACTCTTTGGTTATGCGGTAGAGATGATTTTTTTCATCATTAAAAAACCCATCCAAAAAGTACCACGCAAACGTTGCTTTCTTGATTTCATTTGAAGAAAAGGTTACGTCCGAAAGGTCAAATTTGTATGCCGCACGGGCATACGTGCCAAAGGCTCAGTCCATTCAGTTTGCGGTCATGATAACGACATCACTATGATAGTTCACATCCTGATATTGAAAGTCCATATTTACCCCGTCACCCTCGCTTCTAAAATGGGTATCGGTGCAACCGTCGTATCCCTCATGACCGTTTTGCAGTATGATCTCTTCTGAAAAATTCATGCCGGAAAAGGTTAGAATTACAAAGAAGGTAAATAGTGTTTTTTGTAACATAGACACCCCACATTATAAATAGAATGAAACACTGGATTGTAAAAAAAATTATACCCTCTCTCTGTAATAAAAAATCCTTATTCGTTTTATTACAGCCCCATGTTTATAATATACTAAAAACAATCAAAGATGATTAAAATAATTTCATAATACCTTAATATGTATCTGTACGATACGTGTGCAGTACCTATCGGTAACAGGAAATCAGATTTTTCAATTTTTCGGAAGATATAATTTCCCGTCTTACCGACCAGTTCCCCCTGTTATAGCCGCACTGTTCGACACACAGACCGCAGGAGATACATTTCGATTGATCGATAATAATGGAATTATAGTTGCCCTGATTGTCAGGATTGGGATCGTAATATATTGCGTTTACCGGACATGCGCCAATATCAACGCTGTCACCCGCAACCGGATTGAGAATATAACATCCTGCACCGCAGAATCCGCACCACATCAGTCCGATAGATTCATTTTTGTATAATTTGTTGACATAACGGGATTTATAAGCGTATTTCGTACAGGCGACATTATCTGAAGGAACGTCATCAGACGAAAAAGCCCGTACCGCAAAGTAATAGAATTTCGTTTCATTCAGGTCGGAGACAGCATTGAAAGTGCATACTTTATAGCACATGCCGCACCCGACGCAGGAGTCGGGATCAATGACTGCTTTCCCTTTATAAATCGTTATTGCATGCCTGGGGCATGCTGAGACACATTCACCGCAACCGGTGCATTGTGCCCCTGAAATTGACGGTTGAATTCTATCGACCCGGGTACGCATCACTGTTGTACCCGTATCCCGCACTGTTGCGACAAGTCTGGCTTTATCCCAGTTGTTGCGGGTAATTCTTTTTTTTGAAATCCGCACCTGATAGTAATCGGCATCCTCAACATGATCCCATGACACCCTGAATCCGGCCTTGTTTAGATTAACGGCATAGGTTTCCCAATCTTTGGGATCTGGAATGTTTTTTGAGGAATCGGTAAGGCCGGTCAGTACGCTCACCCAGGAAACTGAACGTGGATCGTTTCCTCCGGGAGAAATGTTGTTGCAGGAGATGATTGCACCTGTAATTAGTAAAGATAACAGTACAAGAATCAGGTAAATACATGGCTTCTTCATCAATGTGCCCACATCCAGTATTGGCTAAAATGGTTGTTTTTAAGATATTTTGTCAAATGGTCTCTGCACAAGCTTATTTATTAATATAAGTATTTAATTCACAGAGTAGTAATATATTTTGGAATAATTTCCACCCCATTTTCAGCAGAGATGCCTTTTTTTTGTTACCGCCCTGTCAGTATGCTTTTTGGGTAAAATTTTCCAAGTAAAAAAAATTATAAAATGAATTTCGACTTGATTTTAATGATAAATAATACCTATATTGGAATACGAATAAATAGACCAATCTTACTAAAAATGCAAAAAACATTAGTCTTTTTTCAAAAAAGATAATAAAAATGTATACAGATTGGAAAATTTTATCAATTTTCAGCATTTTATGCTGGGGTGTATGGGGATTTTTATCAAAAATCGTTGGAAATAAACTTGAGTGTAGTACTATTCTTGCATTATTGGCTATTGGAACACTCTTTGTTGTATTGGCAACAACACCATCAGCCTTCGCCCTTAAAATTAACCGGCAGACCGGTATGGGATTGCTGGCTGGTATTCTTTGCGGATGCGGTTATTTCTTTTTTTACCGTGCATTACAGCAGGGTGAAGAGAGTGCGGTTATACCGGTAACATCACTTTATATTGTGGTTGCTGCAGTATTAGCGGTGATTTTTCTTAAGGAGCCGGTAACGGTTCGGAAGGTAAGCGGTATTATCGCAGCGGTTGTTGCGATTATTTTGTTGTCGAATTAATTTTTAATTGTCATATCGAAGGAGCAGCGCGACTGAGATATCTTTGAAATAAGGAGCAGATTTCTCCCTTTGTTCGAAATGACAGTTTTTGTTTACCTGAAAGATAAATTAAAGACAGGTAGTAATTTTATTAAGTTTCAGAAAAAAATTTCATTGTTATATATTTATATTCCATATCATTACGATGCGTTAGCATCAAATCCGGGGATTTGATACTATTATGGCTGCAAATAAAAAAGAACTGCTGAAAAATCTGCCGAAAGTTGATAAAATCTTCATAGATTCACGTTTGAAGTCAATAATTGCCCGGTATCCGAAGAAGCTTGTTATGCGTGAGATCCGGGAATATCTGAAAGGAATCCGTACTGCAATTCTCAAGGATGATACCATTGACACAATACCGGACTTTGACTCGCTGGTTGAGGGATTCGTTGAGCATGCCCATGACAAACTCCGGAACAGTTTGAAGCGATCGGTAAACGGACTGGGGATTATATTACATACCAACTTAGGCCGGGCACCCTTTCCGGAGGATGCACAGCGGGCATTAATGGATGTGGTTGCTCATTACTGTAACATACAAATTACTCAGGACACGGGCAAACGCGGTGATCGCTATAAGCATATTGAGAGCCTTCTCTGCGAGATAACCGGCGCTGAAGCTGCCATGGTTGTCAATAATAACTGCGCCGCCACAATGCTTGTGCTTAACACGTTGGCAAAGGGGAAAGAGGTAATAACTTCCCGCGGCGAGCTTATAGAAATTGGCGGTTCCTTTCGCATACCCAGTGTGATGGAGCAGAGCGGCGCCATTTTACGGGAAGTCGGTACTACCAACAGAACTCATCTCAAGGATTATGAGGAAGCGCTCTGCGAAGAGACCGGCCTGGTTATGCAGGTACACATGAGTAACTATGCAATAGTCGGTTTTACCAAGGTGGTGCCGCTTATAGATTTGGTAAAGCTTGCACACAAAAATAATCTCCCCATGTTCCATGATCTGGGGAGTGGCGCCCTGGTTGATTACAGTCGATGGGGCCTTCCCAAAGAGCCGACTGTGCAGGATTCAATTAAAGAGGGAGCCGACGTTATCTGTTTCAGTGGTGATAAATTAATCGGCGGCCCGCAGTGCGGTATTATTGTAGGGAAAAAAGAGTATGTTGACAGGATGAAGAAAAACCAGCTCAGCAGGGCATTCCGTTGTGATAAGATGACATTTGCGGTACTTGAAACAACACTGCGTCTGTTTATGGACGAGCGGAAACTTAAGAGCATGCATCCGGTGATACGGATGCTTACCGAATCGACCGAGGAGGTGAAAAAACGCTGCATGAGCCTGAAAAGGCGAATAAAAGTCACAGTAGGGGACAAGGTTAAGCTCCGGGTGGTTGAGGATGTCTCTGAAGTCGGCAGCGGGTCAATGTCTCTTGAAAAGCTCAAATCCTGGGCGGTCTCGGTGAAACCTACGGACAGAACTCTCGGTGATCTGGCGTTTCAGCTTCGACAGTGCAATCCGCCCATATTCGGCAGGGTGCATGAGGATCGGTACCTGTTAAACATGCGTACTATTCGTGAAGATGAGGTGAAATTTATTCTCAAGGCGTTTGAGAAGGTGTTCAGTGGGGGAAAATAGGATTGCATAAATAGATAATTCTACTCTTCCTCGTCGTCGTCCTCATTCTCGTCATCGAATTGTTTAAAAAAGGTTAAATTCCGAGGATGAGGACGACGACGAGGAAGAGAAAGATTTATTAATAGTTAGCATGAAATAATTTTTAGGTAAGCGAACCTTTTATCGTACAGGGGATTCTCCCATGTCTGAACAAACGGCAAATCACATAGTTCTCGGTATGGCCGGTCATATTGATCACGGAAAAACCGCAATTGTGAAACTTTTGACCGGCAGGGATACGGATCGGCTGAAAGAGGAAAAAGAGAGGGGTATGACAACCGATCTCGGCTTTGCATTTCTCGGTACGGATATTACTATTATTGATGTTCCCGGCCATGAGAAGTTTGTGAAAACCATGGTCGCCGGAGTAAATACTGTTGACCTTGCGCTGCTCGTGATTGCCGCCGACGATGGGGTCATGCCCCAGACTCAGGAGCATCTTGAAATACTCAACCTGCTTGGCGTCTCAAACGGTCTGATTGCAGTTAATAAGATTGATCTGGTTGAACCGGAATGGGTCGAGCTGGTTGTCGATGATGTAAAGAATCTTGTTAAGGGAACTGTGCTGGACAGTGCTCCCATTATTCCGGTAAGTGCGGTCGAAAACAGGGGAATTGATACGCTGAAAGAGGAGATACTCCGCGTGGCCAAAGAGGTGCGCGCCAGAAAAGACAAGGGTATATTCCGCCTGCCTATCGACCGGGTATTCAGCATTAAGGGATTTGGAACCGTGGTTGCCGGTACCGTACTTTCGGGCAAGGTCTCACCGGAAGATACGGTGGAGCTTCTTCCCCGGGGATTGCCGCTGCGGGTACGCGGTGTGCAGGTACACGACAAGCCGGTGAAGGAGGCCACTATCGGTTTCCGCACCGCCATTAATCTCGGCCGTATAGAAAAGGAGTCAATCGAGCGTGGCGACCTTCTGGCTGAGCCGGGCTATTTTAAGCCCAGTTTTATGATAGATGCTCACTTTACCTTACTGAAATCATGGCATCGCGAATTGAAAAACAGAGACCGCGTTCGTGTCCATGTCGGCACCAGTGAGGTCATCGCACGGATTTCAATACTTGATAAAGAGGCGCTCTTCCCGGGAGAGGAGGGATTTGTGCAGATTCACTTTGAGAAAGCGGTAGTAGCGGACCGTGAAGACCGGTTCGTGGTACGGAGTTATTCTCCTCTGCAGACCATGGGCGGCGGGATTATTCTTGATGTGCACCCGCATAAACATAAGCGGTTCCAGAAAGGGGTGCTCGCCAAGCTGCAGAATCTGCTTGAAGGTGACCCGAATCAGGTGGTACTCGAGCATTTTGACCGCGCACGTTTTATTCCCCGGACCGAGGATGAGCTGGCCAAGTCTCTCGGTATAACCATGCAGGAGCTGAAAAAACGTCTGGAGAAGCTCAATGCGGAGGGGAAACTGAGGCCAATTGGGAAAAAGCGTCTCATGAGTACTGCCAACTATGAGCTGCTGAGCCGGCGGGTGATTAACTGTGTGAAGGATTTTCACGAAAAGAATCCGTTAAAATACGCTATACCGGCCGGAAAACTGCGGCTTATGATAAAAGCGCCGGTTGACCAGGGTGTCTATGACGAGATACTCGCCATGCACCGTGAAGAGGGTACTATTGTTATGGAAGGTGACCAGATTCATATTGCCGGCCATTCTGCAGCATTGACACCAAAGCAGGAAGAATTGAAAAAGGAGCTGGAACAGAAATACCTTAAAGAGCTGTTC
Source organism: uncultured Fibrobacterota bacterium (assembly GCA_964543525.1). Lineage (GTDB taxonomy): Bacteria > Fibrobacterota > Chitinivibrionia > Chitinivibrionales > JANQEN01 > CBDVBE01. Next base: position 16,248 of record CAZIYW010000116.1, read on the forward strand.
AATCCGCCGAGCTGGAATGAGATACAGGATCTGGGTGACAAGTACAAGCCGATTGTTGAGTATATGGTGGATTCGGGTGTACTGTTTCCCGTGGAAAAGGGCGGTTATTTTCACAAAACCGCTGTTGAAGAAGCCAGGAAACGGGTTGAAAGATATTTACTTAAAGAGAATAAAACAGCAACCCTTGCAGACCTGAAAGACTTGCTGGATGGGATACCCAGGAAGAAACTGGTGATGCTCATGGAGTACTTTGATCGTATCGGCTTGACGGTACGCGATGGTGACGGCCGGCGGCTGAAATAGGGCACAATCAAGGTACGAAATATAAACAAAACACTTGATTAAAATAGCTGCCAATAGATAGTTTTATACACTGCTGTTTGAAATAGATTCGGAGGCGCACGGGTCACTGGTGGGCTCCGCGGACTTCAAATCCGTTGTGCCGTATCTGAAGATGCGGTAGGTGGGTTCGATTCCCACACGTCTCCGCCACTATTCTAATTCCTTTCGTGCTCCTGCTCGTACTCGTAATCCTAATCGTAGTATTTATTTCGTTTTTTTACCCGTCATTCCGTGTTTATTACGGAATCTACATCCTGATGCCGGACTAAACTTAGAAACTTAAGAAATTCCCTGAAATCAACAACGGTTGTTTTATTGTGTTATATGCGGTGATTCCCTTGTTTAGCTTCATGCCTGCAAAAAACGGAAAGAGGGATCGCAACAGAAGGATGTTAAGCTTGCTTATAAAAGAATGAAAGAGGTGTTATAATGAGTGCGCCGGGCAAAGCTGGCATCAACAAGCTGGCCAATCCAGCCTGAATAA
>CAZIYW010000117.1:0-16932 GCA_964543525.1 uncultured Fibrobacterota bacterium
AAGGAACTATACATTTAACAGCATTTTTTAGAAAATTAAAAAAAAAAAAACAGCATATACATTATTATTTTTTTTATTCTCAGCTAATAGTTATATAATTAAGAAAAAATTTTACAAAATGCAGAAATTTTATCGATTGCCATAATAAAGAGAGTTTGTTTTTCATCATTCCAATAATATCGGCTTACTTTTTACGACCTCTTTCCTAACCTGTTTTCAAGGATTTACCCGGTTTTGGATATAATAATTATACAATAGAATCTTTGCAGTTACATCAAAGAAAATCCGATTTCTTCAAGAATTCTGCAGGTGTTAGGATCAATGTTCCCGTGCGGTATTGAAAAATGGGGAAATTCCAGGCGCTGTGGATAATTCCGCCGTATTTCTTTGAAATACCCCCTTTGTTTCTCAGATTCCATGGACACTATCTTCTTTAACTTCTTAGTATCACGCATAATGGAATATGCAGACTCCACAGCATTATCTATCGGATTTTTCGACGTATCGAGGTTAATAGTCCTGTTTTCAAGGGTTTTAAGGATATTTTCAGCATACCATCTTTTCTCCTTATAAAAAAAGGCACATGCAGCATCGTGCACCATTGCCACACCATTTATCTTTCCGTTGAATGAATACCCGGCAATATGAGCAGTGGCAATATCTGCTAACGTGAGTAATTTCAGATTGACAGCGGGTTCATTTTCCCACACATCCAATACAAGTCCTCCGATTTTTCTTTCAATTACATCCGATATGCCTGCTTCATCAAGCACCTTTCCTCTACTGGTATTGATCAGAATGGCATGGTCTCTCATCGATGCAATAAAGTTTTCATTAACCATATGCACTGTTTTATCAGGCCCATCAAAAGTCAGTGGAACATGCAACGATATAATATCCGATTTTTCCAGAACAGCCTCCAGGGATACATAGAAATCACTCTCAGTCAAACGTTTTTTCGGTGGATCATTTAAAAGACACCGTATACCAAGAGACTCAGCCATTTTGAATACTCTGCTTCCGACATTGCCCGCACCAATAATCCCGAGGGTGCTCTTTCGAATATCACACTTTCCCCTTTTCGCGAGTTGTAAAATTGCTGCAATAACATACTCAGCCACGGAATTGGCATTGGAGCCGGGAGCGCTGGCAAAACCAATTTGCTGATCCGCAAGATAGACTGTATCAATATGGTCGGTACCTATTGTTGCAGTGGCGACAAATTTTATTGAGGAGCCCTCCAGCAGTGCCTCATCAACCTTTGTTACCGACCGTACCAAAAGAATGGAGGCATCTTTACATAATTCGCGGGTAATTTCATTGGCGGGGATAATATACACGCTCCCAAAATCAGCGAATGCTTCTTTTACGAAAGGGATATCGGAATCAGCGATTATTTTCATAAGTTATTAATTATGGATATCAGGAGATAATAACAGAATTAATATAATGTGTTCATTCCTTCACTGCCCACAAATCCGGTAATCTATTTCTCCATATCCGACTTCCTCAACATATCACATAAATATAAATCCTTCATAGTAATACCGATTTACTGAATTATATTATTTATGTATATTTGTGGTGCATTTTAGTTTAACGAACTGAGGTAATTATCATGGATTTTTTCGAAAAATGTACAAATGCACTCTATGCGAGTATTATTGGAGATGCACTTGGTGTACCGGTAGAATCTTCTACTCGGCAGGAACTTGCCCTGTGCTCAGTTAAAAATATGCTCGGGTATGGTCGATATGATCAACCCGAAGGTACCTGGTCCGATGACACCTCGATGATTCTCTGCACCATGGATAGTCTGACACGCGGGTATAGTCTTGAAGATCTGGGAAGGGAATTCTGCTCCTGGCTCTTTGAGGGCAAATGGACATCCAGTGGTTACGCTTTTGACGCAGGCATTACGACCGTCACCTCACTCGAAAACCTGCGCTCCATGATTAGCCCCCACGAATCGGGCGGGGCTTCTGAGGATGACAACGGTAACGGTTCATTAATGCGTATTCTTCCGGCTGCACTCTACTTTGCCAAGGAGAAAACCGATGTATTCCTGGAGCGTATTCACGAGATCTCCGCTATAACTCATGCGCACCCGCGTTCAAAAATGGGATGTGGTATCTACTCACTTCTCATTCGTAATCTCCTTCGTGCAGAAAAAGATAAAAAGCTTACATATAACTATACCCTCGAAGAGGTCTCTGCATTTTATTCAAAGTATGATGATTTCAGCGATGAACTAACTACTTACGAGCGTATTCTCAACAATGATTTACCATCTCTTGAAAAAGACAAAATTTATTCGTCGGGATATATTGTACACACCCTGGAGGCCGCGATATGGTGCTTCATGAATCGCAATACCACAAAAGATATCCTGCTTGAGGCTGTCAATCTGGGACTTGATACCGATACAACCGGTACTGTAGCGGGAGGTTTGGCAGGAGTGCTCTACGGTTTAAGTGAAGTTCCGGAGGAATGGCTGAATACATTGTCCCAAAAAGAAAGTATTGACGAACTCGTGCGTAAATTTGTGAACATACTTTCTCCATTAAACTGAAAAGGAATTATATGACGCCGTTACGGATTCGCGATTACGATCTCCTTGTCATTGGAGAATCATTTATAGAATTTCAATGTGAGGGAGATATTGCGCTCACTGACTCCTTCGATAAAGATATCGGCGGAGCCGATATATATGTCGCCGTAACAGCGGCAAAACAGGGATCCGGAGTATCGTTCGTCTCATCAATAGCACGAGATCCTTTTCATACCCTTATCCGCGAACGGTTAATGGCACATGGCATCAATATCGATCATGTAAAAACCTGTGACGGTTATAACGGTATATACTTTCTCAATTCCCGTAACACTAACGACAGAGAATACCTCTATCACCATATCGGCAGCGCATCACATTCAATTTCACCAAATATGATATATGATGACCTGTTGGAAAACAGTAAAATTGTGTATGCATCAAGCGAGTTGCAGTCGGTCTCAAAAGCATCACGACATACCGTATTTAAAGCCTTTCATGCCGCGCATATTCATGATGTTATGGTTGCCTATGACCCGAATCTGCGGCTGCAGCGCTGGTCCCTCGATGACGCGAAAGAAAGCCTGTGGGGAGTGCTGCCGCTCCTTGACGTTATTCTTCCCTCCGCACCGGATGAATCGAAGGCTTTGTTCGGTTATGAGCGTCCCCTTGATGTCATCGGCTTCTTATGGGACAGGGGAGTCTCTATTGTAGCGGTAAAAAACGGGAAAAACGGCTGTATGGTTGGATACGACGGCAAAATAGAAGAATTTTCAATCCCTGATCTCGCAAAACCGGTCACCTACATGGGCCTTATCGGCAGTTCCTTTAACGGCGGTTTTCTTCACAGTATCGCACGGGGAAACGACCCTTTCACTGCCGCTGAATTCGCCTTACGAATATCCTCTATTAAGGGAATGACCGGAAATGGAATCAATGCACTCCCCTCTAAGGAGATGATGGGGAACTGATGACAAACTGGGTTTTCCTCCTTCCTCCTTCCGGTGGTGCCCGACAGGTTGCAGAAAATCTCCTGAACGCATTCCGGAAAATATATTCCACTGAATCCCTGCATGTTTTCGATTGTAAGAAGTATCTTTCTGCATTCGATATATTATTGAAAAAACCGGATGAAACCATTACGGTGGATTTACTTAATCAATCTCTTGTTGTCCAGTGTCTTCAGTATGACTGCACCCACCTGTTTATTCCGGCACTCTGCCCGGTAACCCTTTTTACTCTTAACCTGCTGCAAAAGCTGCACATTATTACGATCCACTGGTTTGTCGAAGATTATCGACGCGCATCGTACTGGCAAGAGGTTATCCACGGATACACCTGGTTTCTGGCTGTTCAGAAAGGACTGTTACAGGATTATTGTACACAGAACGGCATTAAATTCGCCTATGTACCCACCGCCGCATCTCCCGCGTATATCATGGGAGAACAGGTAACTTCAGCACCAGCTATCAAGGCGGATATTTCATTCATAGGCATCCCGACTTCATATCGCGTTGCAGTACTTGAGTATCTCTCTTCCCAAGGCATATCACTTGCGCTGGCAGGTGACGGGTGGCAGGCTTATACCGGCCCACTCTCACCATATATTGTTACCGACCGGTGGATTGACTCCCAACAGGCAGCGTCAATACAGAAACAGACACCGGTTTCGATTAATCTCTCCTTTAAAGAACCGGGCGATGATCGGACCGATATACAAATCAGTCCTCGGGTGTATGATATCCTGGCCGGCGGTACTATACTTCTCTCAGAGAATGTGCCGCTCCTTCACGAAACCATCGGCGAGTGCCACTACTATACATTTACAAATATGGAAGAAGCTTTGCAGAAAGTTAAAACCATTTTATCGATCAGTACTTCTGACGATATCAGGAATAAGATTAGACAAAACCGTGAGATAATCATTCGTAATCATACGTGGGAAAAACGCGCAGAACAAATTATAGATCTGTGTGTTTAGACTCTCTGTTAGTTCTCCTTATAGAACTCAAATGGATACCGGATCTTGAGCGTCCCAAGACTGTCTGGAACCGCTTTGAACTTCCATGTGCTAATTTGGGCCAATATCTCATCCTCAAAAACCTGATCGCCCATATTTGAATTGATAACTTTAACGGAACTGATACCGCCGTTTGCCTCAATACCTATCTCTACGAGCATTTTACCTGAAAGTTCAATACCCTTGCGTAATTTTTTGTTGTAAATGTATCGTAATTGATTCACATTTCCGTCAATAGTGCGTTTTAACATACTGGGACGCCTGAAAGGATTATCACGCAACGCCCTTTTCCGCTCAAACTCCCTTATCTGAGCTTCGGATTTTATCCCACTTGCAATCAGTTCTTTCCGGAATTTTTCCATTTCCTTTTCAAGAGCTTTCTTCCGGTCCTTTTCTCCGGTCAGATCAAGCTCCCCAATGCTGTTAATCAAATCCATAATATCCTTATCAACGGAAGCTTTTCCGGATTCTTTACTTCCCTGTGCTTTTAACAGCTCTTCACGTAATGAACTCTCAGCCATCATTTCTTTAAATCGGTCAACTTTATTCATGAAGCTGCCGTCATGATAAGCGGCAAGTTGTTTCTGTGCCTCTTCAGCCATTTTCTTTTGATACTCATAAAACTCACCAAGCATAAGCATACGCCGATTGGCTTCACGAGCCCAGCGCTTTGTTTTATCGGTTTTTATTGTTCTCCGATACTCTGCGACGGCCTCCTCAGTCTCACCAAGCTCTTCATGGGAGCGGCCTTTAAAATACCGCGCTTCAGGTACCCGCTTGTCATGTTCCCGTTCCTGCAGAAAAAGAGAGTAATATTTTATTGAATTACGATAATCCATTACCAGATAATACTGTTTTGCCTTTTCAAAATTGTTCAGACTGATCTTCTTAACCTGTTCCCGTTTTTCTTCAATTGATTCCAGAAAATCAAGGAGTTTCCAGGCAATTATACCGGCCTCAGTATTGGGATACATATTGATGACTCGTTCATAGATTTCCTTCGCCTTTCCGTATTCACTCATCATTGAATGACAGAATGCTTTATGCAACAGGACCGCCGAGCGGACATCATTGCTGATTTCCGTCATGCCGATTACATCATCGTAGATTTTTATCGCCTCGGGATATTTACGGTTTCGTTCCCAGAAATAACCGATTTCAAGCGCTTTGAGAATTTTATTCTCTTCCTTCGGATTGATAACTTCCTTGCCGATAAGAAAACGTATAGCATTAAGAAAAAACCGGACAGGAATAAGGTACTTCTTCTTACGCAGTTCATCCTCTCTTTTAGCAAACTGATCACCTGAAACAAGAGCCTGTATTCGAGCCTCAAGCTCATAATTCCCGGTACTCTCCTCACCCAATTCCATGCGTCGCCGGATTAGCTCATACTTCGCCACGATGCTGAATGCGTTGGATGAATTCTCATCAAGGGCGACTTTCCCCAGAAGATAATTTATCTCCTGAAACCGAATATCAATGAGACCAATATTGAAAAGAATGGTAACAATAAAAAGAATTATCGGGAAAAAGATGCGTAGAATAAAATTCATTGCAGATGACCTTACTGATAAAATAGCTAGGAACGCCTTTTGTCAATCCCTACAGGCATCTGCTGCCCTGCCGCAGGATTCCTCTGAACCCGCCCATCATGTGCCTGACTGATAGCGCCCGTTCTCCGGTCTATGGCATAACATGAACCGTCGATACTTTTAACGTATTTTTTTACTTCGGTTGCAACCTGTATCATTTCCGCATGCCTTCTGAATGGTCGTGTCTTATTAGTAACAACAGCTATTGATACGCTCATAAGCGGGAACCGTTGCCGCTGTCCCTGACGGTTTACCGATTCTATAAACCCATTACGTGCGTCAACACTGTTATAGAACTGATAAATACCACGATCAAAGGTGGTAATAAAGGCTTTTGCAAAGGGCTCCCAGAAATCATAGGGAGTGACGACCACAAAATCGTCACCGCCCTCATGACCAACGAAAATATTCTGCATATCCCTCCGTTGCGCGACAGAAGAGAGGCAATCACGAGTATACATGATGGCATCATCGCCCTTTGTAAACCCATATTTATCATTGTAGGCCTTAAAATTATCCAGATCACAATAGAGGACACAGATGCATGTTCCTTTGGACAGATTCTCGTCAATAAACCGCGCGATGGTAATATTACCGGGCAAACCGGTAAGTGGATTTGCACCCTTCGCTTCATCACGCATCCGTTGGAAAGCCACACTCATTTCATTAAACGATGAGGCGAGCTGGCCGATTTCATCCTGTCCGACAATCGGGACTCGTATATTCAGCTCGCCACGTGAAATAGACTGGGTGGCGCTGATTAATGACCGCAGAGGTATAATAAGCATTTTTGATATGGCCAGCGCAAACAATGCGTGAATAACGATAATTAAAACAGCAATGACGACACATTGACGTATGAGATACCCGTATTGTCTGTTTATATCCTTCATTCCCAGCATGATTGCGGCAATGCCGTTTTTATCGGAACTGTAGGTAAAAGGAATAAATAATTGTATTTCCTGCTCCCTTTTAAAAACCTTGTGACAGAATAATTTATCCTCAAAACTCTGCCGGGTAATTGCTTTGTTAATCATTTTCAAATCTTCGGTCGTGGCTTTATATCCCTCTATTTTCTTATTATCCTTAATGGAAACAAATGTTTTTCCACTTTCGTCAAAAATAGTTATATCGGTAATATCCAGCGTGCCGCACTCTTTAAGAATTTTATTAAGCTTTACCGGGGTTAAATCACTGCTCGTTTGAATAATATTATCTATCCGATATTTAAGACTTGAACCCTTATGGAGACTGGTAAGAATAGCATTTTCCATTATAAGTCCGGTTTGATTCTCCCAGACCATAACATTAAATACCGTAACATTGAGAATAGTAATCACTATATAGATGAGAGCTGTTTTAAATATTATAGATTTGGTATTGATATGCATATAACCCCAGTATACAGATTTATGGCCCTATATCAATCTGTGATATATAGATCGTAAAACTGTAGATAAACTCTCTTGTCTTATTCTACGCTCCCGAGAAATAAAAGTCAAGCATGAGGAACATAAATTCTAACTATTTTATATTCAACAGGTTAAACTGTCTCATCGTTTCAACTTACACGGCTTGAGAACACGCCGGTTATGGCTCTTTTCCAACGCCATATTCATTCAATTTATTCCGCAGGGTTCTAATTGAAATATCAAGCATTTCAGCGGCTCGAGTCCTGTTCTGATTACAAAATTCAAGTGTGGAGAGAATCAACCGTTTCTCCGCCTCGGCAATAGTCATCCCGGGTGTTAATCCATCTTCCTTTCTTTCTGATGTGTTGCTAAGTTGAAAAAAATCCGCTCTGATTTTTCCGCTTCTTGTTAAAACAACCGTACGTTCAATGGCGTTCTCTAGCTCCCGTATATTACCCGGCCATGTATGCGCCTTGAGTGCCTTCAGTGCGGACTCCTCGATACCGGTGACACTAAACCCGTTTTCATCATTATATTTTTGAATAAAATGATCCACCAGTAACGGAATATCATCCATCCGCTCCCGCAAGGGAGGCAGTTTAATATGAAAAACATTAAGCCGGTAAAAAAGATCTTCCCTGAAATTATTTTCTTTCACCTGCGCTTCCAAGTCCCTGTTGGATGTAGCAATGATACGGACATCTATGGGAATCGGTTCATCTCCTCCCACTTTATTAATCTCCCGCTCCTGGAGCACCCGCAGGAGCTTTGCCTGAAGATTGGTCGGCATTTCACCAATCTCATCAAGGAGAAGGGTTCCTCCCGAAGCCAACTCAAATTTTCCCGCTTTTGTTTTTAACGCACCGGTAAATGCTCCTTTTTCATGTCCAAACAACTCAGACTCAATCAATCCATCCGGAAGAGCCGCACAATTAACCTTTACAAAAGGCGCATTCTGACGGTTACTCAGATAGTGAATTGAACGGGCAATAAGCTCCTTTCCGGTTCCGGATTCACCCGTGATAAGAATTGTTGATCGACTCTGAGCAATTGAATCTATCAGCTGTCGGATATCCTTGATAGTGTCTGTATTACCAATATATCGCCATTGTTTCTGTAGTGCATCCCTGAGGCGTACATTCTCACTAAGAAGCATGTGATGCTGCAAAGCCCGCTCGACGGCATACTCCAGTTTGTTTAACAAATCTGGACCTTTCTCAATAAAATCATACGCACCTTTTTTCATTGCCCCAACCGCAAGGGAAACCTCACCATAGGCCGTCATTATGATAAATGGAACGGTAGTATTGATATTCTTGATATTCTCAAGAAGTTCATCACCGGCCATGACAGGCATCTTAATATCGGAGATGATACAATCGTATGCATTCTCTTTAAACTGCTGCAAGGCTTCAGAACCATTGGCACAGGTATCAACAGAATATCCCTTACGCTGCAATACTTCTTCCACGGAATGTCGCATATGCACATCATCTTCAACGACAAGTACGGCTTTTTTTTCAGCAGTCAACGTTTACCTCACTTTGTAAATTTAGGCAGAAAGACCTGTATTGTTGTCCCTTTTGCAACCTGACTTTTAACCTGTATATGACCGGAATGATGATCAATGAACCGCTTAACGATTGCCAGACCAAGCCCGGTACCATTCTCTTTCGTCGTATGAAAGGGGTCAAAAATATTTTCCAGTCGCTCCGGCTCTATCCCGACTCCGGTATCGCGAACGGAAAAGAAAACAAATCCCTCGTTATTTTTCTTCTGTTCATCGCAGGAAACCGACAAAGTTCCTCCGTCAGGCATCGCCTGAACCGCATTCAAACAGAGATTCATAAGTATCTGCTGTATCTTCTCCGGATCGGCATGAATAAACAGAGTGGACGTTTCATCCCATTCTCTCTGTATTTTTATCTGTTTCCCCAGTCGCGCTACTTCAAGATCGATATAATTAACCGTTTCAGAGAGAATGTCCTGAAGAGATACCTTTCTGAATTGTGCTTTTATCGGTCTGCTGTACAACAGCAAATTGGATACGATTCTATTCAAACGTGACAGCGCATCTATAATTCTCCCTACCGTCTTACGACGGGAATCATCCTTGTCAAGATCCCGATCGAGTAATCCGGCCCATACCCCCATTGCACCAAGTGGATTACGAATCTCATGAGCAACAGTTGCCGCCATTGCACCCAATGCCGCCATCGTCTTATTCTGCTGCATTTCCTCCTCGAGCGCCTTGATACGGGTTATATCACTGAAAATCTCAACCGCACCGAGACGACGACCTTTCTGGTCCTTTAATATTGCACTCTGAAATGAAACGGTTACAGGATTGCCTTTCTTATGCCAGATAACCTTCTCATCACGCTTGAATCCCCTGCCGGAATTAAGGACACTCATGACATTTCTTTCCGAAAAAACCGCCTCACCAAATACATCGTCAAATGATTTTCCAATCACCGATGCCGGCCTGTAGCCGGTTATTTCCGAAGCTGCCCTGTTAAATTGGGTGACTCTTCCGAGAATATCTACACTGATTACACCATTATTCATACTCTCCAGAATACTGTTTAAATAGGTCTGCACCTCCTCCTGTTTCACCAGACTCTCTTCAAGTTCTCTGTTTTTTCTGTCAAGCTCAAGATTAATTTTCCTGAAATCTTCCTGCATGGACTCATAGGCTTTGCTCAGCTTCTCTGAACGAATCTCAAAATCCTTAAAGGCTTGTTGAAGCTGCTGGTATACGGCACCAGGCATGACTGAATTTTTGTTTGTCATGTCGTTGAAGGGTTCCCTTTCTGCGGCAAATGATGCTCAAGATAACGCTGTAATTGATCCTCTGCTTCTAAAAAAGATTTTATTGACGACTCTGTTTCTGCAAGAATAGTATTGAGACGAGTTACTGCTTCCGATGCGGTAATGAATTTTTTTTCATTCTGCCAGTATTCGATATCGGGTTTTATTGCTTCCCGTTCTTTTTCAATGACATCCAGAAGTTGTTGTTTTTTTTCAAAGAGTCCCATAACACCCGAAAAGTCTCCACGGGAAATAGCTATCTGGCCAAGAATTTTCTGGACAATAACATGTAACTCCATGTAGCGTTCGTGCTGACGGGTATATGATTCAGTAAGCTTGTTAATAACACGGGAATAATCCATACGCATAGCTTTTCACCCTTTATAAGAACACCTTATCGCAGCACTGCCCGATATTCATGCTCCCAGACCGTATCCTCCAATTTCCACTTTGCCTGCCGCGCCCAATAATCGTCAGGATAGGTTTTAATTAATTTTTTAAACAGTTTAATTGCCTTATCATATTTCTTGATATTTTTATAAATACTCCCTATCTGAAACATACCCCACGGTGTGTCCTGATAGGCAGGATATTTTCTGGTCGCCTTCTGATAAAAATCCAATGCTTTGGTATACTTTTTCTGCCGATAATAATAGTCGGCTATCTTATAGTAGGAATCCGGAATACGGACAAATATAGAGTTCTTCTCCCCTTTAACGATTGCCTTTTGAAAAGCTTCAACCGCGCGGGTATCATTGCCTATTTTCAAATAGGCATCCCCCAGTTTATACAGTGCGAATACCGCATCTACCGGGGCATTGGCAATTGAAACTGCATGGCTATAAGCATCAACAGCCTTTTTATGCTGCATAAGATCGGTATAGGTATCTCCCAGTTTTTCATATGCTTTTCCGGCCCAGACATGACTTCTGTATTTCTGAATAAATTTACGAAAGAGTTTTTCCGCCTGATTGGACTCCCGACGTTCGAGAAAGGAAAGAGCCTTTAAAAACAGGCTTAGTGCCGCCAGAGGATGAGTACGATGGTATGCAATAACTTGCTGAAACTGGCCCTCGGCCGAACGGTAGTTTTTCAGTTTTATATAACATACACCGATATTATACCGGCATCGGGCTGCAACATCGCCGCGAGGATACTTTACAAGTACCTTTTTAAAATCTTCAATTGCATCGTCAAATCGATTATCCTTAAAGGCGCGAACCCCTTTAAGCATTGCCTGGCCGGGATCGGTCAAAGTATCGACCAGTGACATAAACAGAAGAGAATCAATCCGCACTTCCAACGCTTTATGCACCGTTTCCTCCGGAATCTTACTGATTTCCCGATGCATTTCGTCAAGACCGAGCGCCTTGGCATCAACCGATATTGTGTCTTTATGAAGAGCATTATACGCAGAGGTATACCGGTCAATCAGACTCTGTGCCTCCCGTTTTCCCGGCTCGTAATCGGTAAGCGAAAGATATGTTTTCAGATGCTTAATCGCTTTTTTGTATTCCTTCTCTTCACCATTTATTTTTCCCAGATAAAAATAGGCGTTATACCCCAGCTCAGGGTAGGAGATCGCCCTTTCAAAGTTATACTTTGCCATCTTATTCTGTCCGTTACGACGGCGAATAAGACCGGCATAATAATAAGCGCCGCTATGATTGGGATACAGCTTGATTGCCTTCCTGAAATGCTGAATCGCCTTATCAAACAGCTTTTGATTCTGGGTTGAGACACCGTCACTGTAAGCCTTTACACCGAGAGCAAATTCCTTATCAGCTACTGCATTTTTAGTTATGTAGGCTTTCCTCTCCTTACCCGCACGGTTTTTAACCGTTGAAGGCTTCGCAGGCCTCGCCATAGCCATCTCCGCATTCTCAACAACGGTAACCTTCTCACTGCCTACCGCGTCAGCCTTTCCGGTGCGCCGATCTCTCCCACCGTAACGGACTATTGATACCAATCTATCGATTTGCGTCTGAATGCTGTCTTTCTCCGCCGGATCGCATATCTGAAAATAGTCCTGCAGTTCTTTAATTGCACTCTGGTACTGACCGTCCTTTTCATATAACGCAGCAAGCTTTTTCTGGGCTTTACCCCAGCCGGGATTATATGCAAGAGCCTTTTTTAAATTGTAAATTGCCAGACGATTCCGCCCCTGATATTCCCGAATCTCGGCAAGATGCATATACGTATTATAATTGTCGGGATATGCGGCCAGCACTTTCCGGAATTCCTCAATCGCCTGATCTATTTTTCGCTCATTTTTATACTTCACCCCAAGACGATAATGCACATAATCACTTGTTTCTTCAGCAGGAGTGAGCACCCGGAAAAATAACAAAGAACAGAACGCAACACCGCAGATTAACCATACACGTATAGAATATTTTTCACAAAACAGAGTAACAGCAAACATAGCCATACCTCTACTAAATAAACATTCACGTAAAAATATAATGGATAAATATACTATGATGATTCTTCTCTACATTATACAATTCAATATATCATAAAAGGAAGCAGTTTCCAAGACTAACGTTATTTTATGACAAGGGAAATCATTATACAATGCAGAAAAATATATACTACAATACTATTCACTACGAATAATAATTTGCGCTTCATCCGCACAGATAATTTTATTTATAATCTTTTGTTTAATAATCTTTTGTACCAGTCCGAATCGAACAAATGTATTCGGGAATATCATCCGTGCTTTTATGACAGGATTGGCTTGCTCCCGCAGTTTTACGTCCAATTCCTCAAGTCTTTTATCAAGCTTTGAAATTTGACGGTGAATTAGATGCACCTCCTCCTTCTTCTCATCAAATACGGCAGTATCTTCAGGCGAAATCTTGCCGTTACCGTCCATACCATTTTTTACAACAGTATATATTTCCTCTTTGATGTCAGCTGCTTCCGAAAGAAGCTCATCCTTTTTCCCGTCGATTATTTTTTTCTGCTGAAGAAGGAAAAAGACATTACCCATTTTAATAATTGTCCTTGCCTCAGAAGCATTACCAATAGTTTCAACCTCGATACCACGAACCGCATCAATCTCTCCACCCACAATAGTTTTGGCCTTTAACGTCTCTTCAGTACGTACTTTTGAATGAAGGACAGAGTCGCCGACCACTATTGATTTGCGCGCCTGCACATTAAAATTTTCAATATGGTGAACCTTCAGGGTACCGCCGCAGACAAGCTTTCCATTGCCTGAACCTACAACACCTCCTATAATTTCCATGTCGCCCGAACAGGATATTTCGGTATCTTCAACATACCCTCCGATAAAAAGGTCGCCGTCAGCTTTTACTGAAAATCCGGCACGAACCCCGCCGGTAACCTTCAGATCACCTGAAAATGAAATGTTTCCGGTTGAATAATCGATATCACCATTGATGACCTTTGTCGTACGTACTTCTATATTTCCATAGGTATTAAGAAAAACTGCACCATCAGTCGCGGCAACGAGGAGTCTCGGATCCTCCTTGGAAATTTCAGTACCAGGTGTCGGAATTAATTGTTCTTCCTTGGGTCTCGGCGGATCAATATCCTTACCGAGAACACTTTTACCCGGGGTTCCCGGCTCCGGTGGAATATACCGTATTAACGGCTGTCCCTTTTTAACGTTGATCACCTTTTTCAGCTCCTTATGATCAACACTGCCGTCTTCCCTTTCTTTTGGTTTACCAACTCCTGAGATATCAACCAGAAGTTTAAACGCGCCTTCGACACCATCTTGATGTGGCGTTCCTTCAGCGACAAGTACTCGTTTGTCAAATGCCTGTTCAATAAACAGTCGTTCCAACACATTCTTCTTAATACCATGAACGACGCCATATTCCTTTAAACTATCCAAAAGCTCTTCAACTGAAGGGAAATATCCGTCATAAAAATCAGAAACCTGTAAATATGCTTTCAGGCCATCACGCGTGGTAAATACTGAAATACGACTCAGAATACTACTCCTTGTCCGTGAACAGTTATTGAAAACTCATAACCGTATTACTCCATCCCGAGATAGTGATCAGGCTCTAAATATCCGGTTACATAGTCCCTGACAGCATCCCCAAGTGACATACATTCATGTGTACAACCGGCGGAATAAAGTTTTTGCATATCGGCGCATGTATAATACTGATATTTATCCCGTAGAGTCTCCGGCATGGGAATATATTCTATTGTTCCGTCAACATTCGCTGCGTTAAAAAGAGCATGGGCAACATCATTCCAGGAGCGGGCGCACCCGGTGCCAATATTAAAAATACCCTGTATTTTAGGTTTATCAAGAAAAAAAAGGGTCATGGCAACCGCATCCTTGATATAAATAAAATCCCGGCGCTGTTCACCATCACCATACCCTTCACGATAGGATTTAAACAGAAACATTTTTGCTTTATCCCGTACATCGGGATAGGCTTTGTTAATAACACTGCGCATATCGCCCTTGTGATTCTCGTTCGGTCCAAAGACATTAAAGTACTTGAGCCCGACACTATGGGACAACCATCCTTGCTCCTTTGCATACAGGTCATACTGTTGCTTCGACCGGGCATAGAGATTGAGCGGTTGAAGAGTTTCCAGAGTATCCTCGTCGTCCGAATATCCCCTTTCGCCATTCCCATAGGTTGCAGCGCTCGATGCATAGATAAACCTGCACGTCTGATGTGCTGCCTGCCATGTTCCTATCCGTCGGGTATAGTGAAAATTGTTTTCCATAAGATATTCGGCGTCCGTTTCAGTCGTCGATGAGCACGCTCCCATATGCAGCAGCGCTTCTATACGGTCACCAAACACATCCTTTTCCAGCTGTTCAATAAAAGTATCCTTGTCAAGATACCCGGCATATCGCAAAGACGCTAAATTCTTCGTCTGGCGTATCTTATCCCTTTCGTCAACGACAACAATGTCCTCACGTCCCCGTTTATTCAGGCTCCACAGCAACGCACTGCCGATAAAACCAGCACCGCCGGTTACAACTATCACACACGTCCTCCATCAGATTTTAAACCATGGTAAACCGAAATCATTCCTACACACTACTGTAAATATACATATTAACACTGTTTTTTCTTCTATGGTATAAAAAATTATTTATTTTTCCTCAAACAGACCAGATGAACTATAACAAAGTTGTGATACTATGATTCAATGTCCACATTGCGGAGCAAGCAGGGTACATGCGAGTGCAGATTCGCGCTGTGAAGTATGCGGTGCCGCCATCTCAAGTATTCCTCAACCTGACGGGTCCGCCGCCATACCGTGGGAACAGAACGGGAACATGAATCTTTTTAAAGCACTCTTTACTACTGTTGGAGAATGTCTTACGCACCCCTTCCGCTTCTTCGGGAAGATCAATGCTGCGAGCAGCCTGTACCACGCCCTGTTGTTCGGCCTCGTTACCGGCTCTATCGGTATCCTCTTTGATGTTATGTGGCAGAAAAGTATGGCAAATGCCTGGGAAGCTCTCTTATTTGAAGGCATGGAATCCGGATTGAGCAACATCAGTATCAACAAGCTTCTCTTCGCTCCATTTATCCTCGTAATGCACATCTTCCTCCTCAGTCTCTATGTACACGGTCTTCTTATTTTAACGAAAGCAAAACATACAACCTTTCGATCAACGGTAATACTTATTTCGTATATACAAAGTGCATCAATCATGAGCATACTGCCCGGACTGGGCAATGTTATCGCACCAATCTGGGCTTTTGTTATTCTTATTATCGGTATTAACTGCATTCACAAGACCGCCAAGCTCCGCACCGTTATAACCCTGTTACTGCCCTTTATTATCCTTGGTCTTTTCACCACGTTTGTTGTTATCGGTGCTCTCACCGGCAGCTATATCGTCAGCGTCTTTTTTAAAGAAATTTTTCCCTTTTTCCGATAATAATAATAGGGTATAATATAAAGGAATACTGAGAAAGGACTGCACCTGATGGCTAACAGTATAAATATGCTTCTTGATGTTACGATGCCGATATCTGTCCAGCTCGGACAGACTGTCATGTCAATTCGCGAATTATTAAATCTTAAAAAAGGTAAACTGGTCCAGCTGAATCGAATGGCTGGTGAACCGGTTGATGTTTTCATTGCCGGTAAATTGCTTGCAAAAGGTGAAATTACCGTTGTTGATGACAGACTTTCGGTGCGCATCGGCATGCTTTACGGAGAACGGGAAAAATTTAAACACCTGTAATGCTTGGTATTCAATACACTATTAATTTTTGAGCATGTCGGGTTGACATGCTTTTTTATTTTTAGATACACAGTGTCTGTTTGAAAAGTCACTTATGAGTCATTTTGTCCCCGCCTGTTCGGCGGGAGATATGTTTATAACGGTTCTACCCATTTTTCAGACAAGCACTACGGAATAATTCTTTATTCAGTAATTTCAAACAGTAGTATACAAACAGGGGAGGATACACATGACAGGAAAAATAGTACTTTCTCTCACAATTGTACTGGTCTGTTTACCATCCTGCAATAAAAGGGTAAAAAGGGGACCGTCATTCCTCAAAAAATATCTGA
>CAZIYW010000118.1:0-10964 GCA_964543525.1 uncultured Fibrobacterota bacterium
CCTCGGCTTTTCCTATCGACTTCAAAATTCGAAAATCGTCATTCTCTTTTCTCTATCTTTACAAAACCTTATTGTAAATTTCAACACCTCGGTAACCCATAAACTCATACAATTCTCTGACCTTTTTATTTGTTGATAATGCAGGAAGGAACGCGGGGGTTTGTCGATGGGGTAATAATTATCGATTAATCAAAAAAGCATTGCAGGTGCCAGTAGTGAACTGTTAAAGATCCATGCTGACACATATCGTTATTCTCAGCAGTTCTTTATCTTTTCCACCTTCTTATCCAGGTATAACACCCAAAATTGACTATTCGTCCATCAACCACTGTCTCCCCGGGTTCTATCTTGCATTGTAATAAAGATTTAAGATTACATAGCTTTAAGAAAAGGACTAGGAAATTATTGTCGACACATAGCCACCAATGTACCGCATATCTTTAAAATAGTGTGATAAACATCACAAACAACAACAAATCATCTTTTTAACATATTTAATTTCAATGAATTATAAATATATAAAAGCGGAAGTGCAGCTTCCGGAAATTCTATGCAAAAACCCCTATAATTAAATCAGAATGAGAACAAATCACAAGGGGAAAAAAATGACACTCATTAAAATCAGAAAAACTCTTATAAACGAAAAAGGAATCTCACTGCTTGAAGTTATCGTTGCCATGCTTTTCTTTGCCATGATAACCATGAGTGCCAATACTTTTCTAGTAGGAATAGTACGGGCCAATGTCTCAATGAAGAACACCACGCAGGCTACCCAGGTTGGTAACCGGATTCTTGATAATATCAGAGCAAAGTCGTATGATGATATCCAGGACGGCAGCACCATTATCAATTCAAAGTACAACTGCAGCTGGAAAGTTAGTGAAGCCGGTAATATGAAGAAGATCTTTGTGACCGTTGACTGGCCTTTTGGTAACAAGACACACAAGGTAAATCTGTCAACAATAGTTGCTCAGTAAGAAACAAAATACTTTAAATACAGTAATGTTTAGTATACAATTAAATGACAGGAAGAAGGGATAAGGAAAAGAGTAAAAGTATGCTTTCAAATCAAAAGGGGAGAACAGTTGTCGAGCTTATTACCGGAATCACTGTTGGTGCGATTCTCGTTGCCGGAGTATTGCAGACGTACAGTGGTTTTGTAAAGAGTAATGTGGCGGTTAAAAACGAGACGGTTTTGCAGGAGCATCTTGCCCGCGCCAACCAGGTGCTTGAGAAGGATATCCGCATGGCCGGATATAATGTACCGGGTACCGGCATTGTTGTTGATCAGTCCGTAGCAGATAAGCATATACTTCGTGTATTGATGAATGAGGATAATCTTAGCACAACACTTGCTGTATCGGTGAGCGCCGGCAATACAAAATTTTTAATCGCCGAGGATAAAGGGGCGCAAGTCGGGCAGTGGGTGATTCTGCAGGATGACAAGGAATTTGCGTACTATGAAATTGCCCATGTGGGAGTAAATGCTACAGATATTGATACTATCACTATCTACGGTGCTCTGGCGAAAGGCTGGTCGGCAGCACAAACCGGTATCATATTCGCCACCTGTTATAAGTATTCCCTGGAGACTGTAGGCGCTGTTACTTCTCTGGTGCGCAGGACCCATGATGATTCCTACACAATCAGTGAAGAGATTGACGGTATGACTATTACGCCGAAGGATGATACCGGTCATACGATAACTTTGGATATCGAGAAGGATGCCCGCAGTATTTCGGTGGTACTGAAATCACTGATTAACGATATAAACGGGCCCAAAACCGTTACCAATACAGTTGAAGCCGCTATTCGCAATTTCTCGTAAAGGATATCGCACGCATATAAAATGGTACGGAATGAAAAAGGTGCAAAGCTTATTTTGATTATGGTTTTCGGGTTTGTTATTGCAGGTCAGGCAATGCCTGCTTTCTGGTCAACCGAGTGATACTGAGTTATGGCTGACCTCATAATAACACTTAAAACTTAACATGAAAACGTGATATGAAATGTTTAAAAAACGATAAGGGAACAGCACTCATAATAGCGATTTTAATAGGAATGCTTGTGCTCATTCTGTCAATGGTCTCGATTATGTCTGTCAAGGGTTCCACAAAAAGAGTTTCCGACAGAAGAAAGGTAGTATCGGTATTTAATATTGCAGAGGCCGGCAAAGAGCATGCACTTATGAGAATCAGGAACGATTCAGTTACCCTGGTTCCCGGTTCAGGTATAAATATCCTCAATAATTGTCCATTTGCTAATGGCAGTTATACGGTTGAATATGACGCGAATCCATCTATAGATACGCTCTGGCTCAGGTCAGTAGGTAGTTTGGGCGTACACACCGCCCGAATAGAAGTAGTTTGTATTAAAACTATAGTCTGTGATGATGTTGAGTTTAAGGTTGAGGCGGCCGTAACTGCTCGTTCTGAAATAACGACCGGCGGCAATTGTAATATTGATGGCCGTGATTGGGATCCTGATGCAGGTACTTTCACCGTTCCCGGTAAACTGGGACTGAAAACATGCGATTCATTTACTCAAAAGGGTAGCTCAACAGTTGGTGGCAATGGTAGCGCTCCGTCAAAACCTGCAACACCTGGAAGCTATGAAACAGGCGCATCATCTGTCGGTTATCCTGAATCTCCGGAACAGGTACTTGGTCTTCCTCCAGGGGCACTGGAATCATATAAACGTACAACAATGCCGTCACTGCCGTTTCACAATCAGATCGTTTACATAGATGCAACAGATATGCACAAGCATGAATTCAATTGTCCTGATTTATTGGGATCATCCGGTATTCTTATTGTTCACACAGCTTCGCTTGAAGGCTCGATAAAAAATTTTAATGGAGATTTTAACGGTCTTATTATTACGGATCGAATGAATCATATCAATGCCGGCAGTGATGTTTATGGGGCCATTATTACACTTTCACCCTCATCTGGAACGAATGCTTTCGGAAATGGCGGATCAAATATCAGATATAGTTCAAAAGTACTTTCAATGGTAATGGATTCATGTAAAGTGGTATCTGATACAACCTTCCAGGTTATCTCTTGGAAGCAGGTTGAATAGCGAATGGTGAATGATATTTAGCTAATGGAGTTATTGAGTAAATTCTCCTCTTAAAATATGCCCCAAAATCCGGTGATAACCGTCACATTTGAAGCCGGGAAGTGAATAAAGGCGGCTATATGAAGAAGATTCTTGTGACCGTTGACTGGCCTTTTTGTAAAAAGTCTCATAGAGTGAATCTTTCAACGATAGTTCCCAGGTAAGAGAATAATTTTCCTTTTGGACCCCTTCTTTAAAAAGGCGAAAATCTGAAGGTTTTTGCCTTTTTTATAATCATTACACCTTTTATAAGGACTATTACGTCATTCCCGTCCTTAGATTAGACCCAGGATAAACTCCGGCGGGAATCCAGTCAATTCTTTCCTCGATACAGCTTTTCGCTTACTCGGCAAGCGATGGGTACCGCTCATCGGGTATTGGCTTCTTAATGTATCGATATGAGCCGTGATTTACAGGAAAACAGGAAAATCAGCGCTATCCGGAATAATTGCCACCCCTTCGATTTCAACCAGCCAATCGGGCCGGCACACGGCGGCTTCGAGGTAAATGCGCGGTACCTGTACCGGAACTTCCCGTTCCGCCACCTCTTTAACCAGCAGGTAATCTTCCGGGTTCCGCAGGTATACGACGAGGTAGGCCATATCGGCCAGTGTCGCACTCTGTTGGTGAAGCAGTGCCGATATATTCTCCAGGGTCCGGGATGTCTGTTTCCGCACATCACCGGTATGGACAACATCGCCGTTGCAGTTGATACTTGCGGTCCCGGAAATATAGAGGTGCGAGCGGTCACCGAAGCGGACACGGGTACCCCGTTCAAAGGTAACGCCGTATTGAATTGTCGGTGAGAGGTGGGTCGGCGCTTCCATGGTAATTAACTGTCCGGGCCGGAGGCCGGTTAATGAGAGCGAGTCCAGAGTGACAATGGTATTGGTTTCTTTGCTCCGGCCTTCAATGCCTGTGCTGGCGATATAGCGTGTCTCTTTTGTCAATCCATGCCGAATAAAAAATTCCCGCCGTGCATCGACCATGCCTGAGTAGTTACGGTCGATGTCATGGATATATACCCATGTACGGATAGTATTGCCGCGCAGAGTCATTCCTTCCTGTTCAAGAAACTCAGTAAGGATATTAAACACTTCTCGGGTCTGGTGTTGCGGTCCCGGGAGCCGGCGGCCGTCAATATTCATCAGCCAGAACATGGTATAGTGTTCGCCTTTCACCGTACAACCATTGCGCCATTTCTGATCATCAATTGCCACTGTCCGTTTTATAAGCGCTTTTCCCCGGCATTCAATATGATATACAAACAGGGTGACAAATCTGCCGTCAAGCGGCGGCTGCTCAATAATTGAGACTGCACACCTTTCTACTGCACGGTATATCGGAGATTGTTGAAGTTTTTCTTTCTGATTGGCCAGATTGTTTACATGAAATCGGGCGGCAACCAGTGTTTCGTCACTCAGGCCGCAATGTTCAAGTACCTGTGAATATGATTTATCGAGCTCGGTAAGTGCATCGATGAGCGAACCCGCGTTACCAGTGGAAATCATAATATAAAATTCCTGAGCGCCGTTGTCGCTTTTAAAGGCAGAGCATTGAATCGAACTGTTCTGAGTAATGACTCGTATCATCGCAGTCTCTTTCAGGAGTAATTTCGTTTGTGAAGGTGATGTGAGAAGGATAGTTCCATTTTTTACACTTCCCAAAACATATTCAATTGCTTTTTCACACTGCTGTTTCCCGATAAAAATGATAAAAATATAGATTCTTGTCCGGAATTGTCCCAAATGCATTGGGTCTTATCGTGATACTAATCTTAATTCGGGTTTTACTTTTGTCCGGTGAAGTTTACGATTATGATTACGGTTCGATTATGGTTACGAGTGAGAGGCATTGAAGGCGATACCGGCTCCATGGGAATTGTAAACTGGTATCTACCAATTGACCGCCGGATATACACGACCTATATTTTTTAAAGTGCAGAGTTCGGGCGCGGTCGGGGTAATACCATGGGAAAGTAAAATCCGATGCACGTAAATTCTTGATGAAATGTGAATTGCTATCGTTACGCGTTGCGGCTGACCTGGCGGCAAAAAGAAGGGTAATATGGCTTATTATAAAATGAATAGAGGGATTATTATCCTGCTGCTATTAAGCAATACCCTGTTTGCCCGCATATTCTTTGTCGGCTCCAATCCCAATCTGACTGTTTTTGCCTTTCCGCAGGATGTATTTCTGGGACAGGGTGATTTTGTGTCTTTTTACTCTACCTATCAGAAAGATCCCTGGTGGGGAGACATTGACGAACCGACGCTGCGTCCGAATAATACCTATATTCAAACCGGTGAAACTATTGATGGTGGGGCGAACGGTTCATACTTCGAGCATAAAAGTTACTTCAACCTGTTTAAAAATACTCTTTCATACGGCCGTATAATTTCCGATAAAGCAAGAACCAGGTTTGATCTTCATTATTCGCTTCATTCATTGCGGAACAGTGCCGAGGGTTACTTTGCGCCGGATTCCGGCGGCGCCGGGTCGGTGACTTTTGACTATGATGAAGGACATTCGATCCAGGAGATATATCTCAGATCCATTCTGGGAGTGAAGATACGGGATATTCCTGTGGGATTTAATCTCAGCCTAGGTACGCAGTATGCCCTGGATCCGGAGCTGGAATTTCTGTTTACCCGGGACGGGATGAATTATCAGTCAAACCGGCTGATCTGGGCGTGGTCGGCGTCCCGGGGTGAAAATATTTTCGAAGCCGCCAATCCGGTAGGAATGGCTGAGTATCAGAGCAGGTATGCCATGGGCCCCCTGTTCATGCTTGATCTGCAGTCCGCAGCTACACTGCCCGCAATTAAATTCGGCGGGCGGTTCAGGTTGCGGTACGGTACCTTGGACCAGTATTCCTGGAAGCCGTCCGCGACTGCAACCACAGAGCTTGATTCCAATTTTCTTGGCAGCTACGGGATATCTAATGTAAAGAAGATAAGAAACCTTACCGGCCGTCTCTATGGTAATATTACCTGGAAAAAGGGGAAATCGTATAAATTCAACACCCTGGTTCTTACCCGATACACGCAGGTTGACTCTACCGGTGTGCTTCCGCAGAACCTGGATATTACCACAGGACGTCTTGAAGAATCCCGGACCTTTGTGTTTCAGGTAAATCCCAATTTCAATATCTATCCCTGGAAACACCGGATGTGTTATATCGATATGGCGCTGTTATGCAACTATTCGCACATGGGTTACGATTTCCTTGAGACCCGGTATGTAGAAGGAGGGCAGAAGGAGGATTATGTTCCCACCCATGTTCGATTTACAGAAGATTATTCCTGGTATGAATACTCATACGCAAAGCGGAATTTTTTCGAGCTTGCGCTTGATATTAATTCGGCGCTGCCCGTTTTCGGCAGGAAGAATCAGAATGCCGCACTGGGCGTGACTCTTCTCCTCTGGAGAAGATTCTTATGGATGAATAAATACCATGGCGCCTATCCGAACGATCCCGGGGTTTTTGAGGTACAGAATATTCGCAAGAACTTTGACATGGAGACATGGTTGAACACATCCCTCAATTTTATTTATCGTCGCGGCAACTATGTTTTCCGGTTTGATGTGGGGCAGCCGTTTATTTATAGCCTGACGCCACGAACCCGCATAACCGATGCGAGCGGTGAAAAGGTGCTTTACGAGTTGAAAAAAGAGAGTATGTGGGTATCGCAATCCGGGGTGCGGCTCGGCTTTTTCATTGCGAGAGGTTTGAAGGATATACGCCGGCGTCGGTCGGGGCCTGAGTAACTGTAAAAGACGGTTGCAGCCAGGGAGAGTTCTGCCATGAACCAACGCCACGAGCCGACCCAGAGTTGATTGAAGTGCCGGCGGGATGATATCGAAGAGATGACCGCAGGGAGAAGCAGTGCGGGTAATGGCAGAAGAAAAACCGATAAGCGGAATCTGCAGGCGAAACGGGCCTCATTACCGTCAAATGTGACTATATTATTGCATTTTGATATCTAAACGGGTATTTATAGTAAACAGATATGCCAAATAGGTTCAGTAAACAATTAAAACACATATTTCTGTCCGGGAGGAGGAGCTGATATGAAAAAGAAGATAGCTCTCTTCATAATGGTTATTCTGGTCGCGGGTAGTACTGTAAACGCCGGTACCCGTATCTCCTGGATCGGCTCGAATCCCTACTTTTCCTGGATCGGCTATCCCCAGGATATTCTTCAGTGGCAAGGAAATATTATATCTTATTACTCAAAATATGAGCAGACGCCTTGGTGGGGTGATATTGATGAGCCGATGAACAAACCGAATCAGACCACCTATACGACGACAGGCATTGAAGAGATTAACGGCGATGCCACGTTCGAGCACAGCGGCAGGATCCATTTCGTGGACAATCAGATCCGCTATGTACGCTGGTTCAGGGAAAACCTGCTGGCGAGCTTCGATTTGAACTATGATGTGACATCCATGCAAAATGAAGCGACCGGTAATATGACCGATGATGTTAATAACGGTTATATTCCCTTTGATTATTCTCTCCATCACAATCTCAATGATATTTATCTGCGAGGTATTTTAGGATTTACCGTTCGTGATAATCCCGCAGGGTTGAAGCTGCGGTTTGCCTATAACAATACTTTGACGCTGAATCAGGAATTTATCTATACAAAAGCTGGTATAACCCGTTCAACCGGGCGGGCTTTGTGGGGATGGTCGACTTCCGGGTGTAATCATATTTTCGGGCCGCGGAGTACGGAGGGTGACGCCTGGCTGCAGAACGAATATTCGATTGGGCCACTGTATCGGTTGGATTTACAGGGAGGGATTACCCTTCCCCTGGTAAAACTCGGGGTATACAGCCGGTACAAATTCGGCCATCAGGATCAATACCGGTGGAATGCCGATACGGTCAATAGTACAGGTGATGCAACACTTGACAACAGTTTTCAGGGAGAATATACGAAGAGTCCCTGGACGAAAACAACCCGTGAAGGGTTGATTCGGCTCTACGGTAATGTAAACTGGAGGAAAGGGGAGCGGTATGCGCTGAATACGTTCATATCCCTTGACTATGTGGGACGAACCTTTGGAGCCGCCCTGTCAGAGAATCTCGAAATAGAGAATGACTCAAAGGAAAAAGCACGCAATGTCTCAGTGGAGTTCAACCCAAACGTACATATCTTACTCGGTGACTTCTTCCATTATATCGACGCGGCGCTCCTGCTGGAATACGGCTATACCCGGTTGAACAATACTTATGAATACTATATCGGCGGCGGTACGCAGGAGACCTACTGGAATACCTCGGTGGTCAACGGTGACGAGGTGTTCTGGGAGCGTTTCTCCTTTGCAAATGAGCATTATTTCGATGTCGGCACCGATATCAGTGCCATGTTGCCGCTTATAAACAATCCGACCGGCTTTCTCGGATTCGGATTCATGCTGCTGTTCGATACCAGATGCACCTTTCAGACAAAGTACTACGGTCAAAACAGCGATAACGGCACTGAAGTAACCTTTACTGTAAACAACCGACGGGAAAATTTCACCCGGGAGATATGGTTCAACACGGCGCTGCTGCTTCAGATGATGAAAGGGCCTTTTCATGTACGGTTCGAAGTAAATGAGCCTTTTCTCTATTCTCTCCTGCCGCGAACAAGGATAACGGACAAAAACGACAAACAGGTTCTTTACGAGCACGAAAAACAGCCGTTGTGGCTGTCGCAGAAGGGATTCGGTGCGGGTCTGTTTGTCGCCTATGAGCTGGCCAGACCTTTTTAGTAATCGAAACCGTTACCACATCCGGCGCCACAGCAACGGAAGTTCCTTCAGCAGTACCGTATGCAGTGCACCAATTGTATGAAACATGGCGCCGCCTCGCGTAAAAATGTTTAAATTCTGCGTGATAGAAAAGTGCGTATAAAGATCATAAAATTCGATAGTTTCTTTACAAAGTATTACCATTTTACAAAATTCTTAACTAATGTGGCACCATTGTAAATAATATTTAACAAATACATTCCGGTGGCATACCTGGATACATCAACAGCAGCAACTCTTTGTTGAGAATTTAAAACACATTTTCCGTCAATGGTATACAGAGTAATTTCTTCGACTGTTACATTGTCCGGAATATGTAAATGTAATTTTTCTCCGGAAAGCAGGGGATATATGCCAGTGGATTTACTAACCTTGTTATTTTCTTCTATTCCGATAGCTCCGGTAATTTCACCTTCTATACTGTAAAATCCCAGCGATGAATAGTTTGAAAACCCGTATTCGGGAGTACCCTCGGCACCTCCCTGGATAAGAAGTGTGTAAAAACCCTGATTCAAATCCAAATCAAATTCAGCGTACCGTACCGCCGGTTCATTGCTTTCTTCAATCACGTTGCCGGAGGCGTCTTTTATTGCCGCATAGACATCCAGCATCGATCCTCCGTAATGTTCAATTCTGTCAACTTTCAGTCTTGCATGGCCGCCGACGCTGCCGATTTCAAAAGAAAATTCATCCGAATCGGTAGTGAAATGAATTTGCCCCCAGTTGGAGCTTGCAGAAACTTTCCCTGCTTCAGTAATTATTAACGGCGTAACGTCTGGATGGTCGTCCTCTCTGAATTCAAGATATCGTGCAATAACCTGTAAATCATCCTCCTGGTTGGTGGCGGTAGTATACTCTCCCTTGCACCATTGAAGCAGCGCGTCTTCACGCCAGTTGTCTCCGGACCAGTAACCTCCCATTACCGGTACCCATTTGTATTTCTCAAAGCCTTTGAAATATGAATCGCCTTCGTCGCTGCTGTCATGCCGCAGTCCGAGCTGGTGACCAATTTCATGGGCAGCGGTTATACCCAGGCCGAATCCTCCGCGCGGGGTCCTGTAAATCCGGCTTGTTTTTGTTGTCCCGAAAGAATTAAAATCCGCATTGGGGCGGCCATTCTGATTCAGAAACGTTGCAAAGCCGGAATTCTGCAAACCGGCCGCCTCATAAACGGAACGACTGGTGGTCACATTTACATGGTACATTGATAAAGCGGACGCCACGATCTGCCACAAAATCCATATTTCTTCTTTACTGCCCACCGTAATGGGATTATCGCCGTCCATAATTCTGGTAATGTCCAGATAGAACACCTTTTCAGCCCCAGGCAGGCTCTCCAGCTCGTTCACATTTGAACCGTCGTATTTCCCGACATGCGGTACCGGAGGATAGTATGCCTGAATACCGCATGTATGATTACATTTTGTATTATAATAATTATAAAAGCCTTCAGGCGGTTGTATGTCACAAACCGTAATTACCCTGTCGACCGGAACCTGTTCTACAGTAACAACGCCGGTTTCACTTGTGGTGTATTCATAGGCGATATTCCTGTCCATCAGGGCAACCCAGCCATAGATGCTCTTGTCGGTACCCTTAAGTAAAAAAGAAGAGTTCTCCGATTCGTGCATCGTGCCGCTCATTGAAAGGTATCCGTCCTTAAAGTAAAAATCGTCAACAGCTGCCGGTAGCGGTTCATTGTCGTTAGTTATAAAAATGTAGGTAAACGTTTCTTTTGTGTTTTGGCGGACCAGGTCATTCAGAACTGTTGACGGGGTTCCTAATGCAAGTTGTGCATTCGGTTCAGAAAAAGCAATAGAGCATAATAGTAACAGAAATAATAGTGCAGATCGCATTTCAACCCCTCTCCCCTCCGAGATTTGTTTTCATTATCGTTTACTACTATATTATATATCTATATATACAATTGAAACAAATTTGCTTTTTTGAATTAATAATAAAAGCTGCACCACAAGCGTTTGTTTTTTTATGCCTGATCACCCTTTATTTTTTCTGAATATAGATGTATACTA